>NZ_CP132745.1:600000-789630 GCF_037477895.1 Mycetohabitans endofungorum | reverse complement strand
TCTGCTCAATGACAAACCGGGCCCGCTCACTCACCGGCCCGCAAGGCAGCTCGACTAACCGGTAGCCCAGCGCATCGTATGACGACACCATCACGTCGTACGTGCGCCGTGCTTCGTCGAAATCTTGCTTTCTTTCGACATCCTGCACAAAAATCTCGCGCCAAGGAGGCGCAATGAATACCTGGCGGTTATAGCGAAACGATTGCGCGGCGCGTAGCACGTGTGCCGGCACCGGCAAGCCGCAGAGACGAAGATAACCGACGATGTCGGGCACGCCTCGATCGAACAGTACCGGCACGCGGCGCTCGCGAGCCAAATGATACGAGCGCATCTCCCAGCACAGCATCCACTGCGCAAACAGTGCAGGATCATGCCACGGCAGCGCTGGGCCGCCGATCCGCACCTGGTCCTGGATCACCCCCCTGCCTGCTTCGACCGAACGCGCATAGCCAGCCGCCTGCAGTGCGTCGAGCAGTGTGCTCTTGCCCGATCCTGGTCCCCCGGTAATCACATGGAAGTGCTCAACATAAGTGAACTCGTTGTCTGCCATTGGAGTTGTCCCAATTCAATCCTTCACAGATCAGCTATTCACAGATTCAACCATTTGCAGGCTCCGCCGGCTCAGCCATACGTAGCCCCCTTCGCCTGCAAACTCATCTGCCTGCGGATTCAGCCGTTTCCAGCCACCCGCAGAACGAGCCGCTCGCAAACCTAGTCGGTCGCGGATTCAGCTACCGCAGGCTCGACTATTTGCAAATCAACCATTGACAAGCCCGTCCGGACGCGGCATCCGGCTGCTGCCCGCAATACGCTATGTTGCGCGGGCAGCGTCCGCTTGATGTATTGCGAGTCCAGTGCAAAGGTTTCCGCTGCTGCCGCCGCGGTCCCGACGTTCAAGTCGGCCATCCACCGCCAGTGCGCACGCCTGCATCAGGCGGTGCAGTTGCGGCGGATCGCCGTCATACAGCTGAGCCACACGCAACAGCAAGTCGTCCGGAGCCTGCGGCAACGACGATGGCGCTATGAGGTTATGTCAGCGGCACCGCGCAACGCCAACTGAATGGTCAATGCGAACACAATTGCATCGTTGCGTGCGGCACCCGCGCCGGGCAGAGCGGCGACCAGTAGGTTCAATCAGCCGTCCAACCAAGGCCGTGCAGCGTCCAGCGGCCAGGGACCTAATGATCACTTGCAGGCACCAGCGCCAATGGCCGGGCACACGTAGCGGCCAGGGGCCAGCGCCACGCCGCGGAAGGCATCAGACGCTCGGCAGCCTGCGCGTCGCGGCGCGCTCCTCGGCACGCGCGTCAAGCAACCGACGCATCGTCGAAAACAATTCAGGATAATCCAGCGGCTTGCGCAGAAACGCGTCGTAGCGGACGAACGCGGGCGGACTGGATTCGCCCGACACAAGAATGAACAGCGTGTCGGCAAGCACGGGATGATTACGTATCGCCTGACACAATGCGCTCCCCGACATCCTGGGCATGCGCCAATCGGCCACGACAATATCGATTTGTGTCGCGTCGAGCAGTGCTAGCGCATGCCCGCCGTCAGTGGCACTCTGCACCCCATAGCCCTGCTGCGTGCAGCAAATGGCCCAGGCAGCGAGGGTTTCCGGGTCGTCGTCGACAAGAAGTACAGTCGTCGTCACGTTTAGCTCCAACCATCCGAGTGCCGCCGCTCCCGGATGCGGCAACTCGCGCGCACTCAAGCATATAAGAAAACACCCGCATACACGATCGACAACCAGCTCAGCAGGCGGACGCTCGTATGCGAGCAAGCAGCACGCCCGCCAACGCGACGGCGAATCCGATCCATTGCACCGGCAGCAACGTTTCGCCAAACGCCTAGATAACTTTCAGGCGCAGCCAACGGTGGCACCAGGAACAGCAGGGCCGTCACCCGGCGTCACCGCGTCGCACCATCCGGACCAGCAGGGTCGTCGCGAAACCCGACGGCATCACGATACCCCATGCCAACTACGCCCACAGTTGGGGCGCGGCGACACAGCGGTGTTCGCCAAGCACCAGCGCGAAAGCGGTGGCGTCCAGCTCAGCGCCGGCGTTCTGTAACGCGGCGGCGCTGGTCAAATGCACATTCGACAACGAAGCTTTCTGATACAGCGTCCCCGCCATGATCGACAATACCGCGAAGATCGCCGCAATCACCACGATCCACTGCACCGTGCCGGTCGCGCCAGCGACCGCATGGGGCAGCACAGCGGTATCATGCGCTGCGAGTTTAGGCAGCAGGACGCGTCACTGCGCCAAGCCCACCAACAAAGCCCGTCCAACCTAGCGACGAGAGTCGCTTTCCAAACAACCGCGATGCCACAACTGCCGTCAATAGCGGCTGCAGCGCACCTAACAGGGCCATCACAGCGGCGCCGCATCCCTGCTCAAGCCCACAACAGCCCGTGCCAAGAGGGAAGCCCTACAGCAGCGCTGCCGGCCAGCAGATGTTTACCCAACTCACTGCAATCGGACCAGTGCGCTCGCACCGCCCATGCCGCCACAGTACACAGCAGTACGGTACCTGTGGCAGCCATGCCGCCAACCGCGCGTGGCGCCGCGGCTGCGGCTTTCAGCCACGCGACGCCGCAGCACCACAGCGCCGGCAACATTATCGCCAGTTACTTGGAGTCGGTTGCCCAAGCCGGCACCGAGCGCGAGCGCACTCCTTTCGAAACCGATTGCACGCCAATGCTCTGTCGGGCGGCGGAAGGGCGATATGCATCGCCACTCCATGCGCCCTCCGGCAATATCGCATCCAAGCCGGTGATCGTGTGCCGGTTGAACACGGGTTGCGCAATGCCAGCGTTACGCTGAGCACAATAGTCGAGCCATGCGGCGCGCGCATACTTGCCAAGCGCCAAGACTGCCAACAAGTTGATCGTAGCCATCAGCCCCATGCTCAAGTCGGCCATCGACCAGATCAGCGGCAACTTCGCGACGCTGCCAAACATCACCATGCCGAGCACCGCGCATCGGAACCCGACCAGCACGTCCTTGCGCCGTGTGATGAACATGACGTTGCCCTCGGCACACGCATAGTTGCCCATGATCGACGAGAACGCGAGCATGAAGATCGCACACGTCAGGAACGTCGCGCCCCAATCGCCGACATGGCTGGACATCGCGCGCTGCGTGAGCACTGCACCCTCGACCGGCGCGCCAGGCTGGTACTCGCCAGACAACAAAATGATCAACGCCGTCGCACTGCAGATCAGGATCGTGTCGACGAACACGCCGAGCATCTGAATCAGGCCCTGCGTGACAGGATGGCGCGTGGTGGCGGTCGCTGCCGCGTTCGGCGCGCTACCCATACCCGCCTCGTTTGAGAACAGTCCGCGCTTGATGCCGACCGCAACGATCTGGCTGATGGCGTAGCCTGCGACGCCGCCGACCGCCTGCTCGAGGCCGAACGCACTGCGCACGATCAACGCGATCACCGCCGGGAACGAACTCAAGTGTGCCAACAGTACGTAGCCAGCCAGTGCAAGGTAGCCGAAGGCCATCACCGGCACGAGGAACTGCGCGATGCGTGCAATGCGGCGAATCCCGCCAAAGATCACCGGCGCGATCAACACGATCAGCAAGGCTCCCGTGACAACCCGGTCCGTGCCGAACGACGCATGCAGTGCGTCCGCGACCGAATTGGCCTGCACTGCGTTGAACACGAGGCCGAACGCAAGAATCAACGATGCGGCAAACACCATCCCGAGCCGCCTGGAACGCAATCCAACCCAGATATAGTAGGCCGGGCCGCCACGAAAAGTGTTGTCGTGATGGGACACCTTGAATATCTGCGCGAGCGTGGCCTCAACGAATGCGAGCGCCATGCCGAGCAGCGCGGTCAGCCACATCCAGAAGATCGCACCGGGACCGCCCGCGCTCAACGCAACGGCGACGCCCACGATGTTGCCCGTGCCGACCCGGCTTGCAAGCCCCGTGGCAAAGGCTTGGAACGAGGAAATGCCATCGCCCTTGCGCTTGCCTTCGCCATCGTCGCGAAACAGCGTCTGCACGCTCAGCGGCAGCGCGCGAAGCTGGATGCCGGCAAAGCGCCATGTGAACCATGCTCCCGCACCCAGCAACAGCGCGATCAGCATGTAGTTCCACAACACTCCGTTCAGGTGGCCAATGGCCGATGCCAGAAAAACTTCCACGCTCATTCCTGTTACAACCCTTACGAATTGATTTCAGCGTCCGAATTTTACACATAACGAGCCGCCGTAGGGGTGGTTCCAGGAGAATTAATTACGGGTATTTGCTGTACCGCCGCACGAATCGGTATTAATTACCGAAAACCCTAACAGTGAAAGAGTTCGACTTCGAAGTAGCAGCGGCCACCGCGCGCATCGCAGCCATTGCGGCTTATCGACGTTCCCGGATCATGCCAGCCAGGGCTACAAATAGCGCGGTAGGGTATCGTTGAGAACACCGGAACTTGGTTCATCGATAATCACGGGTATTCTCGTTATCGACGTCGCCTGTCGCGTCGCCCCGAACCGTTGACTGCCCTCGTGTGTCCGCGCGTGGAGAAAAACACATCCTGTTTTGCGTCTGGGCAAATCGTAATGGACGGAGATTGAATGCATTGCTGTTCGTCGGAACGCATTGAATAGTCAACGAATTCCCCGTCGGATGCCCATTCGATTTGCTGGCCACACCTAGAGAACGCTAACACGCAAAGTATACATCCCGGCCATCCAACAGCACGTGGCCATTCGTTTCCCGAAACGTTTATGCGGATCCGACATTCAAACAGATACTGATGGCGGCGTAATGTAGACCCCACCTCCTGTTCTCTCCACCGTCATGAGCATAACGATCAACCCATTCCGCCAAGCACGCCAATCCGATCCGACACCCCGGGGCAATGTAACGACATCCGGCAACACCGTCGCGGGACGCGAGCGATCTTGGCACAGCAAATTCGACGGATTGTTTTCGCGCAAGAAAAAGACGATATCGACGCAACCGCCAACGGAAAAGCCAGCCTCCCCCGACTCGAAAACGTCACAAACAGTCCGGAATGTGGCCAAGCAGCTGAAAAAAGCCTTCCGTCCATGCGGCTCGTCGCAGAGCAAGCTTATTAAGGAGTTTCCTCAAGTTCCGTCACATCCTGCCTTCGCTGACAATCGCGCCGGCGTTGGAACAAAAGCTTCTGCACAAACCAGCACGGCAAAGGGTTTTCCTTCAGACATCAAGTCACTCGAACGAAAGGATCCACGTACGCATCTGGACGTCCATGGGGCTGACCTGGCTACCCGAAGCAGTGGCACTTCGTCAAACGAGGCGTTTGCGAGGGTAAAAATAGGCCAAGTCAACGTCAAAAAAGTCGAATTCAAAAAAGTCGAAGTCGAAGTCAAAACAATGAAGGCAGAGTTGTTAAGCACAAAGACTGTGATCTCCGAAGCGAAGAAAACTATGCGGAAAAATCAGAGAGGCAAAGATAAAGTTGCCTCAAAAGACATTGAAGATATAACAGAAACGGAGGCCGAGCTCCTTAAAAAATTCCCTACAACTCCTGCCGTCCCAGCTTTCCGTCCTACCGGAGGTAACATTTCATCGAAGCAAACCACTCAGGCAGCACCGCCCCGTCCGCCGAAATCGGATAAAAGGCCCTCACAAAGGGTCCTACTCGCCACCGAAAAAATGAAAACAGTGTCTTTACGCAAAGAGACCCTAATCATCGAGGGGCTGAAAACGGCGAAAAAGACGGGGCGTTGGCTACCTGTCGAGCCTGAAAATCAGGCTCCACCAACAGGCCTGAGCAAATCGGATAAAGGTTCCGTAATGGATTGACCCAGGGGAAACCTGCCGCATATGGGTCCTTTCCGAAGCAGCAAGAACCGAAGTTCTGCGCATAGCGGTAAGCATCGGGCGGCATGCCAACCCGCATGGCTCCACAGCGGCGTGTTAATGGCCGCCTCTCGACACACCACGCTTCGCTTCGCTCGCCAATACGTCGGATGTGACCGAAACGAGCGGTCTAACGGCCGTTACGCTACTCCTACTTTCTCAAGTATCGACGGTGATCAGGATGTAACGACTATGTTATTCCTTTCGTCCCATTTTTATCGGCACGATTAGCAATCCAGCTTTTATCGCATCACGAAAAACAGGCAAGGAAATAGGTATGAAACCTCAGATCTCGCAAAACTTCTCCAATGCTATCCATAGACTGCTTTCACCAGCTAATACGTCGACACAACCGAATAACGCTCCAAGTCGGCGTGCAGCCGAGCACAGCACAGTAAATACTGGTGTATTCTGCGGACTTTTCTCTCGCAAGCATCTCTCCAAAGAAGAACGCGACGCTTTTTACCGGGAAAAGGTAGAGAAGGAGTGGCCAAAAACGTTAGAAAATTGGGAAAAATCGAACATATCCCAATATCTCAAAATGCAAAAGCCGAAAGAAAAAGAACAAAAAGTGCTTAGAGCCAAGCATGAACAAGCGGATAAGGCGTGGAAACAGGTAAAAAAGTACAACATAGAAAAAATATCCGCTGCAGATCTCGCACAACCCAAGGAGGCTAAAGGAAAAAACCCGCTTCTCTTGTAACCGGAGGCCCCCTCTTCATCGCCGCTGCGCCCATCCATCTTTTAGCCAGCCGACAAACTTCACACCGTTGTCCCACTCGGTCGGTAGTCGGCTCTAGCGCCCGGCAATCCCTTCATGAAGACGCCCGCAGGTCCAAAAGGACGTGTGAGGTGGAAGCCGGGCACACCAAATGAGTCAACACTGTCAACGCACGTGCCGATATAGACGTTTTGTTGACGTCTTTCCGCAGCTTAGCCGTCGCGTTCGGACGGCCAAGCCGTGGATTCCTTGAAGTCGCGCACTACTCATGCGTCCCCAAATCAAACTGACTCTTTCGACCGCACGCGCCGAGACCCACCGCTGGGCCATGCTGCGACACGCGCAACGCCTGGTTACCCCAGCAATTGCATTGGGCGGCTGCGCGCTGCTGCTCGTACTGTTACAACATTTGTCTCACGCGGTCCATTACCGCTCGGTGATCCATCAACTGCGCCAATTAAGCGCCGCGGAATGGGCCGGCGCGCTCGCCGCCACGGTCCTGAGCTACATCGGACTCGTCGGGCGAGACATGGCCGGACTGCACCACATCGGCGCACGGGTACCGCGCGCATTGTTACTACTCGGTGCGACGGTCGGCTCGGCCATCGGCAACGCAACGGGCTTCGGCGCGTTGACCGGCGGGGCCGTACGTTGCAGGATTTACGGCGCGGCGGGCGTGACGCCGGCACAAGTCGGGCGCCTGACCGTATTCACGGGCATCGGTCTGGCCGCGGCGCTGGTACTAATAAGCGCCACCGGCATGCTGGTCGCCGCCGGCCAGCTCGAGTCAGCGCTGCACCTGCCGGCATTGATGCTGCGCTGCGCGGGTGTGCTCGCGCTCACGGCAATCGCGGCACTAGTGATGGCATGCCGCAGCCAACCACGCACGATTGGCGGCGGCACGCGGCGCTGGCTCGCGCTGACGATTCCGTCGCGGCGCAATTTGATCGCCCAGCTGGGCTGGGCGATTGTTGACGTCGCCGGCGCCGCGCTGGCGCTGTGGGTCCTGTTGCCAGATGCGTCGATTGGCTTCGCCACATTCATGACGGTCTATGCGGCGGCGTTGCTGCTCGGGATGGTCGGCCACACCCCTGGCGGCGTCGGCGTATTCGAAGGCGTGGTGCTAATCGCCTTCGGTCGAGACCTGCCGATGCCGCAACTGGTAGCTGCGTTGCTCGCCTACCGGGCCATCTACTTCGGGCTGCCGCTGCTCGTTTGCGGTGGCGCGCTGGTCATGTTCGAAGGACGCACGCTCAAGCACGTAGTGATGACTTCTCCCGCACTGCACACCGCACGCAGCCTCGCACAGCTCGCGCCGCTACTGCTGAGCACCATCACGTTCGCGGTCGGCTGCATGCTGATTGTCTCCGGCGCAACACCGGCGTTCATGCACCGGATTGTGGTGCTAAGCACGCTCGTGCCACTGTGGGTCCTTGAAAGCTCGCAGTTACTCGCCAGCGTACTCGGCGTGCTGCTGCTATTCGTCGCCCGCGGACTGCTGCGCCGGCTCGATGCCGCATGGTGGCTAGCCTTGCTGCTGACCAGCGTCAACCTCGGACTATCGCTGACCAAGGGGCTGGCGTTCATTGAAGCCGGCGTGCTCGGGATCCTGGTGCTGCTGTTAATCGCAACGCGGCACCACTTCAACCGCCGCTCGTCGCTATTCGCGGAGCGCTTCACGCTCAGTTGGCTGGTGTCAGTCAGCATCGTAATCGTGATTGCGGCATGGATCATGCTGTACGCGTTCCGCGACGTGCCGTACACCCACGAGCTATGGTGGCAATTCGCGTTCGACGGCCGGGCCCCGCGCGCGTTACGCGCTACGTTGGCTGCCGCGCTATGCGCGGCAGCGCTGGCCTTCTGGCAGTTGCTACGACCGGCGGCCGGCCGCTTCGTGAAACCGGCTGAACAGGATCTGGCCGACGCGGCGCGTATCGTGCGTGCGCAAGAACGCAGCGACGCAGGACTCGCGATGATGGGCGACAAGAGCTTCCTGTTCTCCGCATCGCGCCAGGCCTTCCTGATGTATGCCAAGCGTGGACGCACGTGGGTGGCGCTGCACGACCCAGTCGGCCCGCGCGACGAATGGCCCGAGCTGATCCGCCGTTTCATCGCACTAGCGCACACGCACGGCGGCCGCGCCGCGTTCTACCAGGTGCGCGCCGACGCACTACCGTTCTACCTCGATACCGGCTTGCACCTGATGAAACTAGGCGAGGAGGCGAACATCCCGCTAGCCGACTTCGATCTAAAGGGGTCTCACCGCGCCCATCTTCGCTACGCCCTCAAGCGCGGCGAACGCGACGGGCTGGCTGTCGAAGTAGTTGAACCGGCGCGCATGCCGGAATGCCTGCCGACGCTCAAGTCAATCTCCGACGCATGGCTGCAAAGCCGCGTGGCGCGAGAAAAGAGCTTTTCGGTGGCCGCATTCAACCCGTCGTATCTGGCCGCGCAATCGGTCATGTTGCTGCGCCAGCACGGCCGTGCGGTCGCGTTCGTCACATTCATGACGACGGACGTGCACACCGAGGCGACCGTTGGCGTGATGCGCTACTTGCCGGATGCGTCCGGATACGCGATGGACTATCTGTTCACTAAGCTGACCCTGCATTTAAAGGAGGCGGGACTGCGCACGTTGAGTCTGGGCATCGCGCCACTGTCGGGCGTGCAACCGACGCCATTTCCGTCGCTGTGGCAGCGCGTCGCGCGACTGGCGTGGCACCTTGGCGGACGCTTCTACAATTTCCGCGGCCTGCGTGGGTTCAAGAGCAAGTTTCAGCCGCGCTGGGAACCGCGTTACCTGGCGGTGTCCGGCTCGCTCGGCCTATTCGTGACACTGGCCGACATCTCGCTGCTGGCAGGAGGCTGGCGCTCGTGAAAATTCGTTCCTTGGTCATCGCCGCGGCTCACGCGATCGCAGCATGCACGCTCGCGCTGCCCGCCGCCCACGCCGCCGCCACCAGCACGCTACCCGGCGGGCGCTATGGTGAAGTCACGCTGACCCGTCCGGACGGTCCCTTGCGCGGCTTCGTCGTGCTGTTCTCCGACGCAAACGGCTGGAGCGGATCGGATCACGACACCGCACAGGCGTTGGCGCACGAGGGCGTGCTGGTTGTCGGCGTCGATACCCGTCGCTATGCGGCGAATTTGGCCGCCAAACCGCAAAGCTGCCAACATCTGGTCGGCGACGCCGAAGCGTTGAGCCACCAGCTGGAACGACAGTGGAATTCGTCCCGTTATTTCGCGCCGATCGTCGCGGGGACCGGACAAGGCGCGACGCTGGCCAAGCAAGTTCTCTCCCAGGCTCCGGCCAATACGGTGGCCGGCGCACTGTCGCTCGATCCAGCGCCTACGCTCGACGCGCGGTTCCAGCCGTGCCCGCCCGACCCGACGGTGAGCCGCGGCACCGGGCTGCCAGGTTTTTTCGTGACCGGTACAGCCGCGGGCAAGAGCCCGGCGGAACGGCTGCGCGCATGGGCGGCGCCGTACCTGCGCGCGCCGTCTACCGGCGACGAGGACGTGTCTGATCTGCCACTGGTCGAATTGCGGGCGCCTAAGCCTTCCAACATGCTGGCGATCGTGATGTCCGGCGACGGCGGATGGCGCGACCTGGACAAGACCATCGCGGAAAATCTGCAAAAAGACGGCGTATCGGTGATCGGCTGGGATAGTCTGCGCTATTTCTGGAGCCGCAAAACACCGGAGCAGACCACACACGACCTTGCACGCGTGCTGCGCGTCTACGGCGCCCGTTGGCAGGCGCGCGACATCGCGCTAATCGGCTATTCGTTTGGCGCCGATGTCATGCCGTTCCTATATAACCGCTTGCCGCAGCCGTTGCGCGAGCGCGTGTCGTACGTGTCGTTGCTTGGCTTCGCGCCGGCCGCCGACTTTCAGATCCGCGTCACGGGCTGGCTCGGCATGCCGGCCAGCGCAGACGCACTGCCCGCCAAGCCCGAGGTCGTGAAGTTGCCCGCATCGATCGTCCAATGCGTGTATGGCGAGCACGAAACCGACACGCTGTGTCCAGCGTTGGCCGGCACCGGCGTCGACGTGGTGCAAATGCCCGGCGATCACCACTTCGGACGCGACTACGATACGTTGACGCAACGGATCCTGGCCGGCTGGAAGAAGCAAATCGCGCTTCGCCACTAGTTTGCCGGTTGCGGCGTCCGCAGCGCTCGATTACGCCGTCGGTGGCGCTCAGTTGTGCCGCCCCTGTTCGCACATGCTCGTGCGTCGGCGGTAACGCACGCCTGGCTGATCAAAACCGGTGACGAATCCCCGCAATGGTGAGCAGTTGAGAATTGGCTCCGGCCTCCACGTTGTACGAGCCGATCACAGTTTGCGCGGGCCCCAGGCCGTTCTGACCGCAAGCATGTTGATAGCCGAGCATCGCATACACATCAGTGCGCTTGCTCAGCAGATAATCGACGCCAACGTTGACCTGCTGGTACGCGGCCGACGAGGCGCCGCTGGACCGGGTATAGTTGTATCCCACCAGCGCCTGCAGCGATGTCAATCCCTGCCAAAGTGCGAATACCGAGCCATTGCCATACTTTTGCGCGTTGGAGAACCCAGACGAGGCGTCCGGATTGTATTGTGAAAAACTGAAAGCGGCACCCACTGTCACGGGGCCGAACATGTATTGCCCGCCTGCCCTGAAGATGCCGACCGAACGCGCGCGGGCATATGCCGAATTGACCGAAGTGTTGAACAGTGAATCGGGCGAGGACACGCCCCGCATCGAGCGCGCCGCATTGCCATTATCGATATGCAGGAAGCCAGCGCCCAAGCTCAGCGGCCCACCCGCATACACCAGTGCACCGGAATACGCCTGACCGGACCCAGGTGCACCGGCAATTGCGCCAAACGCGTACATAGCTTCAACGGTCACCCCGCTCCAATTCGGACTCGTCCACTTCACCGCGTGGTTGAACGTGGCACTGCCGCCGCCGCTATCGACATCACCCGGCGCCACGAACACCCCGCTGTACGAACCGGCAGTCAGCGGTTGCAGCAAATCCGCCACCGGATCGCTTTGCCGGCCAAACGTCACCGCACCCCAACGCTCGTGCGACAGACCCACGAACGCCTTGGACCCGAACATCTGGCCCCTGCTGATCGACTGCCCGTGGCCGATGTCGAAGCTGTTCTCGACCGAGAAGTGGCCGCGAGGCCGCCAACAAGCTCTTCGTTACCCTGCAATCCCCATTCGTTCGATGACAGCGTTCCTGGTGACATCTTCCATTGCGAGTGCTGTCCCGCACTGTGAAGAATGTACGCAATGCCCGTGTCCACCGTGCCATGCAGTGCCACGGAACGCTGCGCTTGGGCCGTCGTGGCTAATATCGTGCAGATAGTGGTGCTCGTGGTCAATATAGCTTTACTCAGCATCTAATCAATAAGTCTTACCTAATTTACTTCCTTGTGCACCGTTAGCTGGACACCCCAGCCTTGCCGACGGCGCGCGACACGGCGTCGAATTCGATCAACCCAAGGTCATCAGTGGCTATCCGCGCAACGCTCATGCGCCAATCTTCTTCATCAAGGGCCGGCCCGGACTTGTGCACACGGCCCGCTTTACCGACTACCGGGCACAGGTCCACCTTGCGGAACATGTCCGCGATCCATTTGCTATATTGAAGATCGGGTCTGGCGTAACACGCATGCGCGCTACGTCAGCAGGGCACGTAGAGAAACTCGCTGCGCGAAAGCTGACGAATCGGCGGGCGATGTCCGTCATTCCCACAACGTGGACATCCCGACTTCGCCGATGTGCAGTGAAGTAGGCCTTTACAGCTGCCAGGGCGCAGCCTCGCGCGGACGCGAGCGCTAAGCAGCCCGGCAGCAATCCTTGACGCGCGACGATTGAAAAGCAAAGCACTAAGACGCGTTTGTCATCGCGTGGCCTGATGACTTTCGATAGCTAGCGACCCGTGACGATACACCGACAACCTCCAAGCGTCACGGCTAAATGGCGCATCGCCGCAACTGTACGGCTGTTTCGAGACGGGCTTGCTCGCTGCACACGTGTTTACCGGCGCACGGCTCGTCAGCAGTATCCGTGGATCGTGCTGGTTCCCGCCAACATGCTCGGCGTAAGTGTGAGTCTCGGCTATCTAACTTCAGATACGCGCCACCGGCTCGCCTATTCCGAGCCGTGAATCGGCTGGGCCGCAAGGATAGACTAAGAGTCGCTAACGCAACCTGGACGTCAGGCTGTAAGGCTCGTATCCTGGAGTCATGGCAAGACGCAAAATCAGCAATGAATTATGGGCGGTGCTGGAGCCGTTGATTCCAGCGTTCACGCCCTCACCTAAAGGCGGGCGTCGGCGCACTGTTGACGACCGGGCGGCATTGAACGGTATCCTGTATGTCCTGCATACAGGCGTTCCATGGGAAGACTTGCCGCAGGAGCTCGGCTTTGGCAGCGGCATGACATGCTGGCGCCGATTGCGCGACTGGCAGGCCGCAGGCGTGTGGAGCAGGCTGCATCTGGCGATGCTTTGCCGGTTGCGTGAACATGACCAGATTGATTGGGAGCGAGCGAGCCTGGATGCGACCAGCGTTGCCAGCCCCCGGGGGGCCAGGAAACCGGCCCCAACCCGACGGACCGGGGCAAACTCGGGAGCAAAAGGCATCTGGTCGTAGATGCCCGGGGCGTTCCCTTGGCGATCACAGTCACGGGTGCCAACCGGCATGATTCGATGGCCTTCGAGCGCACCCTCGATACCCTCCCAGCCGTGCCGGGCTTGAGCGGTTCGCCGCGCAAACGCCCGGGCAAACTGCATGCGGACAAGGGCTACGACTTTGTCCGCTGCCGACGCTATTTGAAACAACGCGCAATCACTGCACGTATCGCCCGGCGCGGCGTAGAAAAGCACGAGCGGCTTGGACGGCATCGCTGGGTAGTCGAGCGCACGCACGCCTGGTTTGCCGGTTTTGGTAAGCTGCGCATCCGCTTCGAGCGGCGTCTGGACATTCATATCGCCTTGCTCCGCTTGGCCGCCGCCATTATCTGTTCGCGCTTCGTGGACGACTTGTGTTAGCGACTCTAAACGGCCGCCTCGATCGGCTGCTGCAGTGCCGCATCGGTCGGCGCAGAGGTGCGAATCAGGTGCTCGAACGCGCCCAGCGCCGCCTTCGCGCCTTCGCCCACGGCAACCACAATCTGCTTGTACGGAACCGTCGTTACATCGCCAGCCGCGAATACACCCGGCACCGACGTCTGACCCTTGGCATCGATTTCAATCTCACCGCGCGGCGACAGCGCGACGCCGCTGCCCTTGAGCCATTCGGTGTTCGGCACCAAGCCGATTTGCACGAACACGCCCTCGAGCGCCAGATGGTGACGCTCGCCCGACGAACGGTCCACGTAAGTCAAGCCATCAACCTTATTGCCATCGCCGGTGACCTCGCTCGTCTGCGCGTGCGTGTGCACCGTCACATTACCCAGGCTGCGCAGCTTGCGCTGCAGCACCTCATCGGCACGCAGCTGGCCATCGAACTCCAGCAACGTCACATGCTTGACAACGCCCGCTAGATCGATCGCGGCCTCAACACCAGAATTGCCGCCGCCGATCACCGCCACGCGCTTGCCCTTGAACAGCGGACCATCGCAATGCGGGCAGTACGCAACGCCACGATTGCGATATTCGCGCTCGCCAGGCACGTCGATCTCGCGCCAGCGCGCACCTGTGGCAAGCACCACGCTGCGCGCGCGCAGCCGTGCACCACTGGCCAACTGCACCGTGATCACGTCGCCCGGCTGCAACGATTCGGCGCGTTGCAAATCGATCACGTCGACGTCATAGCCCTTCACATGCTGCTCGAGCGCCGCCGCAAATTTCGGTCCATCCGTTTCCTGAACCGAAACAAAATTCTCGATTGCCAGTGTGTCCAATACTTGCCCACCAAAACGCTCGGCCACCACACCGGTGCGGATGCCCTTGCGCGCGGCATAGATCGCCGCGGCAGCGCCAGCCGGCCCGCCGCCGACGATCAGCATGTCGAACACTTCCTTCGCGTTGAGCTTGTCGGCCATGTGCGCGGCGCCGCTGCTGTCCAGCTTCGCCAACAATGCCTCGACACCCATGCGGCCTTGGCCGAACACTTCGCCGTTCAAATACAGGGTCGGCACCGCCATGACCTGTCGCGACTGCACTTCGTCCTGAAACAGCGCGCCATCGATTGCCACATGGTGAATCTTGGGATTGATCACCGACATCGCGTTCAATGCCTGGACGACTTCAGGGCAATTCTGGCAAGACAGCGAGACATAGGTCTCGAACGTGTAGTCGCCATCCAAACTCCGGATTCGCTCGATCACATCCGGCTCGAGCTTGACCGGGTGGCCACCGACTTGCAGCAACGCCAACACTAGCGATGTGAATTCGTGGCCCATCGGAATACCGGCGAAGCGCACAGCGATATCCGTGCCAGCGCGCCGGATCGCGAATGATGGCACGCGCTCCATGTCATGACCCGTGTGCTCGGTCACCACGATGCGCGTGGACAGCAATGCGATGTCCTGCAGCAGTGCGCGCAGTTCACCCGATTTAGCACTGTCATCCACGAACGCGTCGATCTCGATCGCTTCAGTAACGTTGTCCAGGTAACTTTTTAACTGGGCCTTAAGATTGACGTCGAGCATCGCGAGGATTCCAACGGAGGGAACGAAGAAGGGGCGCGCCGAGTAGGCGGCACGTCGCGGCGCAGTGCCGCGACGCCGCATTCATGCGCCGTCCGGCGTAGGACGGCGCATGAACGTCAGATCTTACCGACCAGGTCCAACGACGGCTTCAGCGTCTCGGCGCCCGGGGTCCACTTGGCCGGGCACACTTCGCCGGGGTGCGATGCGACGTACTGCGCAGCCTGCACTTTGCGCAGCAATTCCTTTGCGTCACGGCCGATGCCGTTGTCATGAATCTCATACAGCTTGATCTGACCTTCCGGGTCGATCACGAACGTGCCGCGCAGCGCCAGGCCTTCGTCCTCGATCAGCACCTCGAAGTTGCGAGCCAGGGTGGCCGTCGGATCGCCCACCAACGGATACTTGATCTTGGCAATCGTTTCCGACGTGTCGTGCCAGGCCTTGTGCGTAAAATGCGTATCTGTCGACACGCCATAAATCTCAGCACCGAGCTTTTGGAATTCGGCGTAGTGGTCTGCCAAATCACCCAACTCGGTCGGGCACACGAACGTAAAGTCAGCCGGATAGAACACGACGACCGACCACTTGCCCTTCAGGTTCTCTTCCGTGATTGTCACGAAATTGCCATTGTGATAGGCAGTTGCCTTAAACGGTTTGACTTGCGTGTTGATAAGAGACATTGCGCTTTTCCTTCTTGAGTTGAAGACGACCACCCCGAAGCTTACGACAAATGGTGCGATGCGGTGAAGTTGTTTAGCTGTATCGGACCGATTGGCTACATCTATCGCCGAATATTTTTCGCATTATGAAATGCAGTGCAGGGCACGTTCGCGGCATGGATGATGGCGACTTGCTCTACCTGCGACCAACCACCTCGATAGGGAGCCCGCACTCAATGGTGGCACGCCAGTGTCCCGCCTGTCACCGTCGAACACGAACCGTCGCACTCCGTCGTCAAGTAATTCAGCCTGTACAACGGGAAACGGTCCCGCTCCAATCTGGCCGAGCAGACGCCGGACAAGGCATACTTCGCGATGCTGCCTACAATTAATCGACGATGTGACTAACCCAATGTTCCACTTAAAAATCTCATAACATTATCCAAACAATTGAAGCCACTTATCCACATCGCAGGACTCACGCATCAACCTACCAGAGCGAGCAGTTTAACGACTTCGCACAATGGCGGATGTTCAACGGCAAGGTGATTACATGATGAGTCTTTGGCGCCGTCTCTCCGTTCGACTCAAAGGAAAATTTTACATTAAAATCAAAAACTTAATTTCGAATATGGCGGATTTCAATGTAATTTAGGCTAATTGACACAACCTATCGCTCCGCCAAAGTTTGAGGCAAACTGTCGGTCGCAAATGATCAACGATGTTACTGTGACGGCCTCAACTTAAACCAATTCAGGATGTGCTGTTTCCTATATGGAGCGGAAGCGGCGGCTCGCTTTTATCAGCATTACCAGGATTGCATAGTAGCAAAGCGTATTGGGTAATTGCTTGAAGTGGAGAGAATAGTGATTCGAGGCATTGCTGCTGTCTACGCAATTTACCTATTACTGCCCATCCTGCTGTTGAGCATTGGTAGTGTGGGTGAGCTATGGATGAACTCGCTACTTCCTAGCGGGATAACAGTTAAATGGTACGCTGATATTTGGTTGGATTCGTCTTTTCGTAGTGCGTTTACGACGAGCCTCGTGGTGGCGCTGAGCGCGTGCGCGATCAATACGATTTTAGCCCTCCCACTTGCTTACTCCTTATACCATAAAGCCGGACGGGGTGGG
Source organism: Mycetohabitans endofungorum (assembly GCF_037477895.1). Classification (NCBI taxonomy): domain Bacteria; kingdom Pseudomonadati; phylum Pseudomonadota; class Betaproteobacteria; order Burkholderiales; family Burkholderiaceae; genus Mycetohabitans; species Mycetohabitans endofungorum. Next base: position 772,591 of record NZ_CP132745.1, on the reverse strand, counting down.
AGCGCCGCAGCTAAAATTGTGAGTATGATGCCCATAGTCGTACCGACCATCACGTTGGGTTTTGGCTATATCATTGTGTTTAACACAGATGTTTTCCCTTGGCTCGGAACCTTGCCATTGCTGATCGTAGTACACGCTGTTCATACGTTGCCCTACCTTACTAATACTTTGTTATCCGACCTTCGGCATTCCGATTTGGCGACGCTAGAACGCGCAGCCGCGACGTTGGGAGCTACGGAACTACAGCAGTTTTTTGGGATTGCCATACCTAATCTACGAAAAAGCCTGTTAAGCGGTCTTATGATGGTTGCTGCTATTTCGGTGGGTGAATTTGGTTTATCCAATTTACTTGCCAGCTTTCAGAATCGCACTTATCCGGTTGTCTTGTGGCAAGCTTTTTATGGTACAACTGGGTTTGCTTGTGCGGCCACCGTTATTCTTCTTGTGTTAGCCAGTACAGCGGCATTTGTTTCTTCTACCGCTATCAAAAAATCATGAGCCTGGTTCTGGATAGAGTGAGTTATCAATACCCAGGGACCGGACATGGGTTAACTGATATTTCGTTTGAGGTCGAGACCGGTGAAATGGTAGCCGTGATTGGAGCAAGCGGTTCTGGTAAGTCAACGCTTCTGAAGGTTATTTCTGGCCTAATTAGCGAAGCATCAGGGTCGATCACCCTAGACGGCGAAAATTTAGCAGGAAAACCTGTGCATAAGCGCAATATCGGAATGGTATTCCAAAATTATGCGCTTTTCCCGCATCTCAATGTAATCGAGAATGTAGCATACGGACTCGCTTTAAAAAAGATCCCGCTGAAAAACCGACTAGCTAAAGCAGCTGAATTATTAGAAACAGTGGGTTTAGAAAACTTTGCCACCAGGCCAGTTTACAATCTATCAGGCGGACAACAGCAGCGAGTCGCGCTGGCTCGAGCTTTGGCAATCGATCCCAAAGCGTTATTGCTCGATGAGCCATTGGCTGCACTCGATGTAGGTATTCGAGGATATTTGCGCGATCAGATCCGGTCAATTCAGAAGAAATTTAACGCAACAACTATATTGGTCACACATGATCAAGAAGAGGCGTTGACGCTATCCGATTATGTCGCCGTGCTCAAAGACGGTAAGCTCCTACAATTTGGCTCGCCAAAAAATATTTACTGTTATCCAAATAGCCGAGCGGTAGCCGAGTTTGTGGGATTATCGACATTACTCCCCGCAAAAATTTCAGCACATAATCAGGTGGATTTAGGATTTGCTCAAATCGCTGCCAATACTGATGGTCGACGTTTGGGAGAGAAGGTACTTATTCTGATCCGTCCCGAGCATGTGGTAAAGGATCCTCCAGAAGGAACACTGAACTATTTGGTAGGTTGTACAGTTAACCAGCGCTACTTGGGCTCAGTGGTTCGGTACGACTTTCAAGTAAACGGCGCTTCCAAACCGATCGTAGGCGAAGCAATCGAGGTGCCGGTAAGCGGCATTTCTATTCCACCGCAGTGTGTTCAACTACTTGACGACGACCCTTCACAGGAGGTCTTATGAAACGCAGACGCTTTGTTCAATCGGCAGCGCTAGTGTCATTTGCAGGGTTTGGAACTACTGCTTCCACTGTTGCTTCTACTTCTGATATCGTTTGGGAAAAAGTGCAGCTTTATCCTGGTGAGCTTGCGCTTTACGAGGCTGCCAAAAAAGAAAGCGAGGTCGTTTCGTGGGATACGGGGCCAACATGGGCCAATTGGAAGGCACTATTCGATGCGTTCAACAAGCGCTATCCGGGAATCAAACTGCACTATAATGATTTGGGTTCTGCTGCGACTGTGACTGCGCTGAATAAAAGCCGGCGTCGGCCTCAAGCAGACACAGCTTATTATTTTGCAGCATCCGCGGTGGATGCTGTAAAACAGGGTGTGGTGGCACCTTTTAAGCCGATCCACTTCGATACGCTGCCCGAGGTGTTTCGAGATCCAGAGGGCAAGTGGTTTACCATCCATACGCTGAACGTGGCATTCATTGTAAACAAAAAACTTGTGCGCAATACGCCCACTTCTTGGGCTGATTTGCTCAAGCCAGAGTACAAGAATAGCATCGTCTACCTCGATCCGCGCTCCGCGGGTGTGGGGCAGGTTGTCGTCTTCGCTACAGCCTACGCCAATGGAGGTTCCGTAGACGACGTTAAGCCCGGCATCGATTATTTGGGGAAACTGCATGCTGCGGGCAATGTCATTCGAACTGAAGGAACAACGCCTTATTCGAAGTTCATGAAGGGCGAAATACCGATCTGGATCGGTTACGAAAATGATGGACTTAAAGCTAAATACGCAGAAAAAGGCATGACCGATGTTGTTGATGTCGTGATTCCTAAAGAAGCTAGTGTTGCGGCACCTTATGGCATTAGCCTAGTGAAGAATGGGCCGCACCCGAATGCGGGAAAATTGTGGCTTAACTTCATCATGAGCGAAATCGGACAGCAACTGTTTGCCAAGGGCTTTGTCCGACCCTCGGTGAAGAGTATTTCACTGCCTCCCGATATTCAGCAAAAGATGCCAGACGCACCACAAACACGGCCTCTTGATGTGATTAAGGCATCTGCTCGCAAGAGCGAAGTCGATCGTTTATGGGCGAAGGCCGTTTTGAAAAATTAATTCATGAAGCGATTTGGCCTACTTCCAGCCTGGGCCTTTCTCGGCTTGTTTTTCGTTCTGCCGCTCCTTGCTCTCGTCCCCGAGACCGTTAGGAGCGGTGGCGAAGCATTCGGTCAAGTGATTGCCGATCATTTATTCCTAAGCGCATTTAGGAATACGGTGATGCTCGGCCTGTTCTCCGGCTGCCTCTCGGCTATCGTAGGTACTGCGATTGCTATCGAACTGACGAGGCAGCCGGAATCCCGCCGCCACTGGCTAATGATGTTACTAGGGATCCCACTTGCTTTTTCAGGTCTGGTTATTGCTTATGGTTTTATTTTAGCTTACGGTAGGGCGGGCTTCGTGACACAGCTTATAGTGATGCTTGGTGGCGACCCTGCTCAGGGCGGGCGATGGCTTTACTCAGCTGTCGGGCTTGCTTTAGCTTACGCGTATTATTTGATTCCCCGCGTGGCATTATCACTTTATCCGGTCTTCGCCAACTTGGATGAACGCCCGTGGCTAGCAGCTCGTACACTCGGCGCCTCGCGTACACGCGCATTTTTCGATACGGTCATACCTGAAGTTGCACCATCGATCATTGCGAACGCTTGCCTAGCTGCGGCTTTAGCCATGGGCACTTATGGTACCGCACTTGCTTTAGTGGGAACGCAACTCAATATTCTTCCGTTGTTCTTGTTTTCCAAAATCAATGATAGTAACGCCGATTTGGCTGCAGCATCAGCCGTTTCGCTAATACTATTGAGTCTTTGTGTTTTTGTCTTGGGAGTGGGTAATGTTTTCACAAGCCGGCGTGAATACGCTGCTACCCAAAAAAGTTAACAAGCAGCTTCGCCGGTTAATCGAAATTCAAGCGGGGCCACATCGCAATCCTCAACCGGTAGGAATAATTGGACCAAGTATTTGTGATGAGGCATGCCGCTCAGCGGCATACAAAGTGGCAAGCGTCTTGGCAAGTGCCGGCGTGCCTATCATTTGCGGAGGACGGGGCGGTGTAATGGAAGCTGCATGCCATGGTGCATATGACATGGGAGGAATAGCCATTGGCATTCTCCCAGAAGAAGACCGGTGTAGCGCTAACAAATACGTTACATTGGCGCTTCCTACAGGGATTGGTGAAATACGCAATGTGCTGGTCGTGCGCGGTAGCGTATGCGTGGTTGCCATTGGAGGTGGAATGGGAACACTTTCTGAGATGGCATTGGGCGTAAAGTGGAGCAAGGCCGTTTTTACGTTATACGAAGAATTTAGGCTACCCAGTGCTCGGGCAGCTGAAAATACCGATCAGCTTCTCGAATGGGTAATCGAATATCTAGTTCGTGAGTCCGATGCGGGCCCTCAATAATAGCCTCGATCTTTGCATTTTCGTTGACTGGCGGCAACGCCGACTCTATTGGATTATGCCGCCGGAACCTTGTTACATAACTGTTCTGCTTTGTTGAGCGTAAGCATCCAAGAGTGGAACGCGGAAAATATCGGTCGATTCATTCGGTTTGGGTTGAAACACAGGTAATGCCCTAGATCAAACTCTATAGCTGGCCCTAATTGCATCACGATGCCTTGCGCAAGTTCTTCTTCTACAAGAATCTGCGGCACGAGGCCTACCCCTAGACCGTTTACAACTGCCTGGATTATGGCGGAATATTGTGTGAAACGCGGGCCTGAAAGAGTACTTGTTTCGTCTATGTTCCACTGCGCTGCCCATTGCCGCCAGACAAAAGGCGCTTCCTCATGGTGTAGTAAAGTCTGCTTTAATACGTCACTCTGTTTAATGGGGTAACCTAATTGTTGCTCCAGTTTGGCAGCGTAGATACAGATAAACTCTTTGCCTGCAATGTAATCGGAGATGACAGATGACCAATTACCTGGGCCAAAACGGATAGCCGCATCAATATCAGCTGGCTGCGAGTCATTCAGCCTGAGATGCTGACCAAAACTGAAGGTGACGCCAGGGTGAAGCTTGCGGAAGCTGGGTAACCGCGGAATAAGCCACTTTGTTAAAAAGGTGGGTACGCTAGCTAGGGTCAGCACACCCGCGCTAGACTCGTCTAGTCTAGCTTCAAAGGTTGCGGATTCAATCACGCGCAGACTTGGGGATATTTTTCTCCAATATTCCCGCCCTACAGCGGTCAGTGTGACTCCGCGTCCCGCTTTTTGAAGCAAAGGGCGCCCCACGAAGGATTCTAGGCTGGCAATTTGTTTACTGACGCCGCTGACCGTAACGCACAGTACGTTAGCTGCACGCGTGAAACTTTCATGCTTGGCGACTGCATCAAACGCAAGCAACTCCTGGATGGTTGGGCATGCTCTCTTCATTGGCCTAATTATTTCCTGTCACTCACGGTCATATATTCAATGGTCGCAGGTGATTTAGTCAACTTTTAGCTAAAAGATCATACAAAAAGAGCCACAAGGGACCACTAATTCTCCTGGGCGAGAGGTAGTTTAGTGGGCTGCGTGGCCATTCCTCGCTATAGTCCTGACGCCATGCCGCGGTGATTGCGCAGGCATGGGTCAGCGTCGTAGATCCGTGCTCGTTGAGACATTCGACGCGGAACTTACCGTTAGGCAATTTGATGTAGGCATTTTGCGTCGGCTTGCCTGGCTCAATCAATTTCAACGTCACGTCATTGGCGTACGGCCCATTGGCCGAGCGCCGACTCGTCAATTCCGGTCCCTGCTCCGTTCGCAGCACTTCGGAATCGCCCCGAACACGCGCTGCTCGGTCAACGCTCAAGAGACTTACAAGCCCGAGATGCCGGAGTTCACGACGATATCGACAGCATTCTTGTGGAAATCGTGGACGATGGTTACACTTCAGACGCCGCTCCTTCGACAATGCGTCCACCACGAAACCAATTGACCCAGCCTCGCGGCTCGCTCGGCAAAGCCCGTCGCTCGCGTTCAATCATGACACCGTGGTGCCGGCAACGGCACCGCACAGCCAGCCCCGCTTCACGATAAAAACGATCCACACGTTTGTAGTTCGCGTGGATACCGTCGCGCTTCATCAACGCGTGTAATCGCCGATAGTCGAACCGCCGACGTTCATGCGCCAATTCCACCAGATTCGCCATCAGCATTTCGTTCTCGTAGCCAGGACTCGCTTTGTCAAGCAACACGCTGCGAGAAAGTCCGGCAAGCCGGCAGGCGCAGCGCTCCGAGATGTTGATCTTCTCCGAATCGCTGCCACTGCTCCGCGTTTGGCTTGTGGGCTCAGGGCTTTACCTCAACGATAACCTTCAGCGCTTCCATGCGAGCATCGCTTCGGCCAACAGCTTCTTCAACCACCCGATGAAAGCCTCCAACGTTTAAATTTGCTCACTCACGCCACTGACGGTAATGCATAAGAAGCTTGCTGATCGAGTAAAGCCTCATGCTTAGCGGCGGCATCGAGCGCCAATAGTTCCTGCATCGTGAAACATGCTCTTTTGAGCAGGGACAGTTTTCTGTTGTTCAACAATCGGCATCCAAATATTCAATGGTCGAGATGCCTTTTGTCAATTACATTTTCATCTCGACCACAACATTTTTGCGCTGAAACAGACGGCGTGCCGACGGACAGCATCTGCTGGTGTTGCGAGCGGGCCACCGATCTCCCTGATGAAGGTCGGCAAGCACATCGAACTCTTTATCATATTCACTTTTTAGCGATACTTGGGATTAAGCATGCTAAACAGTTTGAAAAGAACGGCCCAAGCATTTCTCGTCCAGATTCTTTACGGATTTAGCGTCTCAACCCACGCTTACCAATATAATTCGTCGGAATACGTGGACCTTCGTGACGGTAGGGTTCTCCAGTACATTAACAATGAGCTAACGGTTCTAAAAGACAACGGCAGTCAGCGAATGGTACTGCAGATACCAGTAATGTTACGCAAAAAATTGTTAACCGCGTCGAGCTTCACGTTCCCCACAATGCATTCAAAGATCATTGACGGAGCAGAATATGTCCTCACGGTGATCAACCATCGTTCCCACCGGCGTCCGAACCACTATTGTTCTTCAGGAGATGAAGGTGTCCTTTATGTGTTGCGGGTAAAAGATGACACTGCAGAACCCGTCTTTTCCTTAATTGTAGAAAGCTGCATGAAAGACATCCATCTGGAAAGGGGTGCAGCACGGTCATCGCGCCATATCGGAATCGATTGGGGAATCAACCCCATTGGAATAAAAATCGATTGGTCGTACCATGGTGATTGGATACCTGTAACGCGGTACTTTTTCTATCGCAACGGAGAATTCGTTCAAACGCCGTCTCATCGCACTACTAACATCATCAGCCAAGCCACTTGACCGAACGCCAGGCAGGACAACGCCAACGCCCGGGCGGCACACTCGCGCAACTGCACTTAATAATAGTAAAGGGCCATTCGCTGATGCAAGACGCTCCCGACGAAAAAACTTCGGCGCATGGCTGGGTGGCCCGGCTCAAACGCGGGTCGCGCAACGCCTGCACCCAACCCGTCGCGTCGCCACAACCGCATTCGACCCAGCCCCGGATGATGAAGGTCGCAACGACGTCGGCCAGCCGGGACAGTATCCCCGCGAATCCTGCCCGCTCCCCGCAAGACTCCCGTTCCATCGCATCGAGCATCGGCCCAATCTCCGGACAGCGCTCGAGCAATGTGCCCACGAGCATGACTTTGGGCATCGACGCGACCAGCGGCTGCATGCCACCAAGGTCAAACTCCATGCAGGCGCTGAAGATCAACGCATCATCCGGCGTGTCGCCGGCGTCATCACGGCCTTGCGCTCGCGCCGCCACCTGCATCGCACAACGCGGCACCGCGTCCACCAACACAACAGTCTTGCACAGCGTGGCCGCCTTGAACGCCGTGATGGATCGACTGGTCACGTCCGGCCCAAACAACAGTTCGTGTGCGCCACCTTGCGGCAGCAATAATGCATCGCCCGCTTGCAGCACATACGACATGGCACTGGATTTCGGCAATTGATGCTCGATGGTTGTCCGTGGGCGCAATCAACGCCGATCCGATGTATCCGACGGCCAGTCCGCCCGATCACGCAACGCTGCCTGCGCGCCAGCCATGAAGAGCCGCACGCTGCGCTCGAACAGTCGATCCGGATGCTCATCGGACAATGTCGCCCAGCCGCGCGCAAGGAGCGGGTAGGCAACAGGATCCGGGCCCGCATCGCCGTGCGCCGTCGAGGCGTCGGATCGCGCTACCGCCTGCTCTTCCAGTACCCAGCCTACGATGAAGCGGCCCAGCGAGAACATCAATATGAACGCCATGTCCGGCGACAATCCTGCGTCGCACAGGAACCGCATCTTGACCTCGATCGCATCAAAATGGGCGCCGCGTGGCTGGCTGCCAGCATGCAACCGTGCGCCGTCGCGGTACGCGAGCAATGCAGACCGGAAGCTGCGCGCATTGTCAAGCAGCCAAGCCTGCCACGGTTGACCGGGCTTGGGTGTCGAGTCGCGATGGCGCTCCAGCATGATCGTCTCCGCCATCGCCGCCAATAATTCAGCCTTGCTGCGAAAGTGCCAATACAGCGTCGGCGATTGCACGCCAAGCCGCTCGGCCAGCCTTCGCGTCGAAAGTGCGTCGATGCCGACGTCGTTAAGCAAGGACAACGCGGCACGCAGTACAGCCTGGCGGGTCAATCGCGCGGTGGAAGACAGGACGTTCTTTGGCATCTCTATCACTAATAAAGTATTTTTGCGATAATCGTCACTCTATCACTGATAGAGTGACATAGTGGCCAAACCTCTTTTCGTCATCCTAGCGACCGTGATGCTCGACGCTGCCGGCATCGGTTTGATCATGCCGATCCTGCCCGCATTGCTGCGTTCGCTGGGCAGCACACAGACGGACAGCAGCACCCATTACGGCATACTGCTCGCGTTGTATGCGCTGATGCAGTTCGTCTTTGCGCCGATACTGGGTGCGCTGTCTGACCGCTTTGGTCGTCGGCCGATATTGTTGCTTTCATTGGCTGGCGCAGCGGCGGATTATGTTGTGATGGCGTGGGCACCCAGTTTGCCGTGGCTATACGTGGGCCGGGCCCTGTCAGGCATCACCGGCGCGACAGCGGCCGTCGCGACTGCCTACATCACCGACATTACCCCAGAACCGCGTCGCGCACAGCGCTTCGGCCAACTGAGCGCGATGATGGGCGTCGGCCTAATCGGCGGACCGCTGCTCGGCGGCCTGCTGGGTACGATGCACCTGCGTGCGCCGTTCGTCGCGGCAGCCGTAATGAACGGCCTGAACCTGCTGCTCGCATTGCTCGTCTTGCCGGAATCACGCCCCGTCCGCGGCACAACGACGGGGTGGAAAATGAATTTGAAGCTAAACTGGGGAGGAAGCCTGAGTCGGCTTGGAGCTGGCACACAATTGCCGCCGCTGATCGGTATCTATGCCACGATCATGGTCGCGTCGCAGGTGCCCGCCACGCTCTGGATCCTGTATGGCCAGGACCAGTTCGGCTGGGGAGCCTCCGTAGCCGGGTTGTCGCTGGCAGGATATGGCGCATGCCATGCGTTGTCACAGGCATTCGTAATTGGACCACTGGTCGGACGGATCGGAGAATGGCGTTCACTGCTTCTAGGCGTGGCGGCCGACGCGGCGGGACTCGCGCTGCTGGCGGTAGCCTCCAGCGCATGGGTGCCATTCGCCCTGCTCCCGCTGTTCGCGGCAGGCGGGATGACGATGCCGGCGCTGCAAGCCATGATCGCGCGCCAGGTCAGCGATGAGGCTCAAGGCGAATTGCAGGGTGCCCTTGCCAGCCTGTCCAGCCTGATCGGCGTAGGCGGGCCCGTTGCGGTCACCGCGGTGTATGCGTGGAGCGTGACATGGTTCCCGGGACTGGTGTGGGCATTGGGTGCGGCAAGCTATCTACTGGTAGTGCCGTTGTTACTCAGCGCACGGATGCGCGGTCCGGCCGTCGCCGCAACGCAGGTTTCGCGTCGCGCCCCCTGAGACAACCTTAGCGATGCCTACCCCTTCACCGGTCCATGGCGATCCGCTTTCTGGCTCGAGCAGGAAATCCGCCAAATGCTGAATCAACGCTTGTTCGAGATCCGATTCGGAATACTCGTCCTTCAGATCGAGGAACTCGAGCACGAACGGGTCGCGGATCGCCTCCTCAGGCGTCAGCGCATCCTCCGGGCGTGACTTCCCCGTCTTGTCGAGCAACGCGACCTTGTTACGTGACAGCGCAAGCCGCTCATACAGCTGGCTGCCGATCTGCCGGTCCAGTTGCCGCACCGACCATCCTTGGCGCAATGCCTCACTCTCGTAGAACGCTCGCGCAGCGGACGACTTGACCGACAACAAGCGCACATACGCGGACCATGGCAGCGCGAAACGCGCGGCCAGTTGCGCAAACTGCGGGGGCGACACCGTGCCGGACGCAGCCGACAGGGATTTGCCAGACGATGTTTGGCCTTTTCCGCGTCAACAGATTTGCCAGACGGTGTCTGACAAATTTGCTCCGGCGGCCAAGCCAGGTAAAACGCGCTCATGCTGACCAAATTCGCTCGACTGAAACTGCGGCCAAACCGGCCGGTCAAGTCCTCGGCCAGGCGCGTCAGCAACGCACTATCGCGCAGCCAGGAACGAACCACTCGGGAATCACAACGACGAGCGTTCCGCGTAGTCCATGGAAGACCCGCTACTTCCTCGATTCCAAGCTCACGTCTTTCGACGCCTACCTGTTCACGCAAACGAGATCACAAGCTTCTTGCCACACGCGGCGGCGTATTTGCGCATCGTTGCGAACGATGGCGAATGCTTCTCGCTGGCGAGCGAGGCTTCGAGTCGAGACACTGCGGACGCCGTGGTGCCCATGCGCTCGGCGATTTGGGCCTGCGTAAGTCCAGCTTCCCGTCGAGCGGCAAGCAGCGCGTGCAGTGCCGCGTACTCTTCTTCGAGTGCGTCGTATGCTGCCTTGAACGTCGGATCTGCAAACAAACGCGCATCATCCTCCGCAGTGTGCGGCACTGGGTTGTACCGCTCATCAAGTTCCTGTTCCAATCGGTTCTTAACCATTGCCTATCTCCTTGAGACGTTTGCGGGCAATGCGCAATTCACTCTCCGGTGTCCGCTGTGTCTTCTTCGTAAAAGAATGCAGCACGACAATGCGCCGGCCCACCTGCATGCAATAAAACACGCGCCCGATGCCTTCGGGCCCTTCGGGCGTAATTCGAACAAGCCTTCCCCCATCGCACGCGAATGGGGCAGTCGTAAATCCGCGCCATGGTCTTCCATAAGCGAGAGCAATCGCCGGTAATCAGCGAGGATGCCTATTGGCATGGCGAAAACTTCGCGTTTGACGCGTTCGTTATAATAGGTGACAGCCCAATTCATGGAGCAATCATAGCAAATTTGCTAATTTTCGGCAAACTGGACAGCGACAATCATCGTGGCCGGCGTGTTGCCTCATGGGAGGATGTTACTTCCGCAGTTCGCGCAACTGGCCACGCGTTTCGCGCTGCCGTGGTCCGTGTATGTGCGCCTGTTGTCAGTTAAATCGCCCGCTGCGCGAGCGTTCTACGAGAGTAAGGCATTGCGCCAGGATGGTCGGTGCGGCTACAGAGCGCCAGCAAGGCCGGTACGGCGGGAAGTTCGGTAAGTGCTGTTAAGCGGCAGCTGCGCAAGCATCGCATCGATCAGCATTGGCCATTCGATGGTTTCCACATCCATCGGAAACCGCGTTCGTGTCTCATCGTCCATCCATGTGAGCGGACGGCGGGCATGATGATCGAGGAATACCGTTGCATCGTCGAATGCAAAGCGGTAGGCCTCGAGCAGCGTTCTATTGAGTGCCGTGAGCCGCTTGTCACCGAGTTTGGCCAGCTCGGCATCGAGTTCGGCACGGTCACGCACATATGTTATCCCGCCGGCCCTTGAAATGACGTCACCGAGCGGCGGCATGTTACGCGCGGCGGACGCGCAGTGAATCACTGAAAAGCCATTGGTTGGATGCGCTGCCGCATTGGCTAGTAGCAGATTCGCGCACAGGTCAACCGGAATCGAATCGTTTACGGCCGTTCTTGCCGAGTCAGGAAAGACGCGTATACCTCGCGCGATCGCCTTTAACAGCGCGGGTAGCGCGTTGTCGAAGCGGCAAAAACCGCGTGCCGGGAACTCCCATGCGCCGCACGCTGACGTGACGCGCGCCAGTAAGATTGGCAAGCCGGGATAGCGCTCGTGTAGCAGCCGCTCGGCGAGATTTTTCGCGTATGAGTAGGCGTTCGGCCATTCATGCAGGCGTGCCTCGTCTCCGGCCAGTACGGCGCTAAGTTCCTGTTCGGCAGAATAGTCTTGAAACACCGTTTCCGCGATCCGCGGCGTGCGCAGATGCAACGCCGCCCAGTAACTAGAGGTGACGACGTAAGCGCGCAGCTTGCTGAACTGCGATGCAAGGGCAGCGCCTTCCAGGACGGGCAGCGTATTGGCGGCAACTTGTGCGGATAAACCGACATCCCAACGAGTGTATGCTGCCAAATGAAAGATGACGTGCACGTCGCGGGCCAATTTCTGCACCGTATCACAGTCTAAGCCCCATGCAGGTCGTGTCACGTCCGCATTGATCCACACGACCTTCGGATGGCTGACCCCTGGCTGCTTTCTATATAAGCAGTAAATGCGGCCGATGTCAGGCAGTTTGTCCAATATGGTGCGCAACAGCACGGATCCGATGAATCCGGTGGCGCCGGTGATCAATACCTGCTTTTTGCTATAAAACCGCTGCATGATGCATGTCCTGTGTGGCTGGCGTAACCCGGATTTCATCAAGCCACGAGGTTCGGACACAGCAAAGTGCGACGCTGCATGCTGCAATGCGAAAATCTGTCCGCGGTATACCATTGGCCGACGGCTGGACACATCACTGTTTCGGCTGGCAGGTCGTCAATTTGGCTTCACGCTGTCGCAGGCCGACCGCTGGCAATCATTGCCGGTCGTTAACACATGGTTGACGAAATCACCGGGCTGTAGGCGTCACGCTTGCGTCCGAACGGTGCGGAATGCCGTAGGCGATCGTTGCGACCGACACGCCGCTGAAAATGATCGATAACGCAGTCTTCATCCGACATGCTCAAACAGCACAGTGCTTACGACATCCTCGCCGAAGGCCACACCGACGATATCCTCCCCCACGGCCAGATCCGCAGCGAATTGGGAACTGTGATCAGCCCGTGCCGGCACCGTCGTACGCTTGCTGGGGGCATACGGCATCACCCCACGACGGCTTGCCGCCGTGAGGCGCGCCGACAACGTCCCGCTGGCCATCGGCAACGATGCAGCCATTCGCGTAACCAACCCGCGCGACGATACTGGTGCAATATTGAGGATCCAGCTACGCGCCGACGGCAGTCAGCGCTGCGCTAAATAGAGTCGACTCGTTCGACGCCCTGCACGGTTTGCGCCGCGTGGTACGAGGAGCGCACCAATGGCCCGGCGATCACCTGCCGGAAACCCAGTTCCATCGCCGTCGTGCGCAACGCGTCGAACGCCGCAGGGTTCACGTAGCGCTTCACCGGCAAATGCCCTGGCGACGGCGCCAGATACTGCCCGAGCGTGATGATGTCCACGCCGTGCCGACGCAAGTCCTGCAGTGTCGCAATAACCTCGTCGTCACGCTCGCCGAGGCCGAGCATCAGGCCTGACTTAGTCAGCAGCGCTGGGTTACGCGTTTTAACCTGTGCGAGCAACGCCAGCGATCCGGCATAATCGGCGCCCGGCCGCGCGACACGGTACAGTGAAGGAACGGTTTCGATGTTGTGGTTGAACACATCCGGCCACGACATCGACAGTGCGTCCAATGCTCGATGGGTCCTGCCGCGAAAATCCGGCGTCAGGATTTCCACGCCCACGCCCGGCACGCGTGCGCGCAATGTCTGCACGCAGCGCGCGAAGTGCCCCGCGCCACCATCGCGCAAGTCGTCGCGATCCACCGAGGTCACGACGACGTAGCGCAAACCGAGTACGGCCGCTGCATCGGCCAATCTCGCCGGCTCCTGCTCATCCAGCGGCGGTGGCCGGCCATGGGCGACGTCACAAAACGGGCACCGGCGCGTGCAAATGCCCCCCATCACCATGAACGTCGCACTGCGCTGAGCGAAGCACTCGCCGATGTTCGGGCACATCGCTTCCTCACATACCGAGTGCAGGCCGTGCTCGCGCAGTACCGCAGCCACGTGTGCGACGGCTTCGCTCATCATCGGCCGCGCCCGCAGCCATGCCGGCTTTGGCAACGGCGCACCGTCCGGATGCACGACCTTCACCGGGATACGAGCGAGCTTGTCGTGACTGCGCGCGCCGCGCTGCCCGAGCGCAGTCAAGCTCCGGTACGGCGTCACCGTTCCCATCGTCAGTCTCCGAGGAACGCGTTCAACACCTGGTTGACCTCGGCAGCCGCCTCCATCTGCACCATGTGCCCTTTGCCTTCGATGATGTGTGACTGCACGCCCGCAGGCAGCCCCTGTGCATGCAGCGACGGAATGATGCGGTCCTCGCTGCCCCAAATCACCAGCGTGCGCGGTGCCAGCTCGGCGAGCCGGTCACGGTACACGTGCCGCTGAACACCATCGCCGAATGCCGCCGCCGCGATCTTGGCGAGCGTCTCGTTTACGCCGTCCAGACGCTTGTACTTAACGATGTCCTCAACCAATTGGCGAGTGACCAGCGCAGGATCTGCAAACAGCTTCAGCAGGTGCGGCTTGAGCGTATTGCGGCTGGTCCCGGCCACGAATCCGCTAATGTAATCTGCGTCGATTTCGCGGCCTAGTCCTGCGCTGGCGATCAGTGCCAGCGACGCAACTCGCTGCGGCTCCACGCTGGCGATCTGCAGTGCAACGGCGGCGCCCATCGAATGGCCCACCAGGTGCGCACGCTCGATCCCCTCTTCGCGCATGAACGCGGACACATACTGGGCAAGCTCGTCCAATGTGCCGGCTTTCAGCGGCTTGCTCGACTCCCCATGCCCCGGCAGGTCCAGCGCCCATACCGCGCGACGCGCCGCCAGCTCGGCGTGGTTGAACAGCCAGTTGTTCAGGTCACCGCCGAACCCGTGGATTAACAACACCGGAACGCCGCCATCGCCTTGCTTCAAGTAGCGGATCGTATGCGAGCCGACGATGCGCTTCTGCGGCTGCGGTCCCGTGTCAGCCGCATCGGCCGCGGCCGGCACGAAATCGCGCTGGAACGCCGCAACGGCTTCGTCGATTTGGGCATCGCTCGCGTCGGTATCAGCCACCACCGCCAACAAGGCGCCGACCGGCAGCGTTTCACCTTCGACGGCAATCTGCCGGCGCAACACACCGTCAAATGCACATTCCACGCCAGAGGAAATTTTCTCTGTCTCCACGTCAAGCAACTCATCGCCCTTAGATACCTTGTCGCCGATCTGCTTGAGCCACCCGTTGACCTGGCCCTGCTCCATCGACAGTCCCCACTTGGGCATCGTAATCATGTGAATCGGCATCGATCAGCTCCTTACCTTCGTCACGGCCGCCGCGATCTTCTCAGACGACGGGATGTACATGTCCTCCAACACGCCGGCAAACGGGGCTGGCGTATGCGGCGCGGTGACCAGCTCGATCTGCGCCTTGAGCGATTTGAATGCGCGCTGCGCGATGAGTGCGGCAATGTCAGTCGCCACCGAGCAACGGGGGTTGGCTTCATCGACGACCACCACCCGACCGGTGCGCGACGCGCTCTCCAAGATCGTTTCCTCGTCCAGCGGCGACGTCGTGCGTAAGTCGATCACTTCGACGTCGATGCCTTGCCTGGCCAGCACATTGGCCGCCTCCACCGACTGGTGCACCATCCGTCCATAGGTGATAATCGTCGCATCGTCGCCGTCGCGCACCACGTTGGCCTCGCCAAACGGAATCGCATAAGACTCCTCCGGCACGTCCCCTTCTCGGCTGTACAACAGCTTGTGCTCGCAGAAAATCACCGGGTCATCATCGCGGATCGACTGGATCAACAGCCCTTTCGCGTCATAGGGCGTGGACGGACATACCACCTTCAGCCCAGGCACATGCGTAAACAGCGACGTGAGCATTTGTGAGTGTTGGGCGGCAGCGCGCAGTCCCGCACCCTGCATCGTGCGGATCACCACCGGGGTAACCGCCTTGCCGCCAAACATGTAACGGAACTTGGCCGCCTGGTTGAATATCTGGTCGAAGCACACTCCCATGAAGTCAATGAACATTAGTTCGGCGACCGGCCGCATGCCGCATGCGGCAGCACCAACTGCCGCGCCAATGAACCCGCCCTCGGACAACGGTGTGTCGAGCACCCGCCCAGGGTATCGATGGAACAGCCCCTTGGTCACCCCGAGCACGCCACCCCACGCATCCTGCTCGCCGGGCGAGCCCGCACCGCCGGCGTTGTCCTCACCCATCACGATGACGTTTTCGTCGCGCGCCATCTCTTGGCTCAACGCCTCGTTTATAGCTTGTTGGTAAGTGATCTTCCTGGCCATGGCCGTCTCCTGGTAGCTCGTTTCGAATTGGATCGGAGCGCGGCGCGCGCACGCCGCGCGTCGCTTCTCGCATCGTGCCGCGACGTCTGACGGGGCATCGCCCCGCTGCGCATCGCATCCATTACGCCCTCCTCACGGATAGGCGACGTAGACGTCGCTCAGCAAGTCCGCTTCGGTCGGCAGCGGGGCAGCCTTCGCGCTGTGCACCGCGTCGTCTATCAGCGCCTTGACGCGCTCATCGATCGCGCGCAGCTCATCCACTTGGACCAGTTCGCTGCGTACCACGCGCTCCTCGAAATGCTTTAAGCAGTCGTTTTCTTCTCGAGCCTTCTGCACTTCTCCTGGTTCTCGGTACGTCTGCGCGTCGCCCTCGAAGTGCCCGTAATAGCGCGTGAACTTGACCTCGACCAGCGTCGGGCCGCCGCCGTGGCGAGCACGGCTGATGGCTTCGCCCAGCGCCTCGTACACAGCGAAGAAATCGAATCCGTCCACAATCACGCCGGGCATGCCGAAGCCATTGGCGCGGTCGGCAATGTTGTCGGCCGCGACGGACCACGCTGCCGATGTCGCTTCAGCGTATCCATTGTTTTCAGCCACAAAAATAGCCGGCAACCGCCAGACCGAGGCCAGGTTCATCGATTCGAAAATCACACCCTGGTTGGACGCGCCGTCACCGAAGAAGCAAACGCCAACACCGCCGGTCTTCTTGAACTTGGCGGCTAGCGCGGCGCCACACACCAGCGGCGCGCCTGCGCCAACAATGCCGTTCGCGCCTAACATGCCGCGCGACAGGTCAGCGATGTGCATCGAGCCGCCTTTGCCCCGGCAAACGCCAGTGCGGCGGCCGTAGATCTCGGCCATCATGCCATGCACGTCGACGCCCTTGGCAATGCAATGACCGTGGCCACGGTGCGTCGTCGCCACATAATCGATATCGTTCAGGTGCATCATCGTGCCGACCGCGGACGCTTCCTCACCCGCGTAAAGGTGAACGAAGCCTGGGATTTCACCGGTCGCGAACTCGACGTGCAAACGCTCCTCGAACTCGCGGATCGTACGCATCGACCGGTACGCGTCGAGCAATGTCTCGCGGGTAAGCTGGCTCGATATCGACATGGTTAGGCCTCCTATTAGTGTATCGTGCTAGTTAAACAACGCTGCTGCGCGTTCGCGCAGGAATTGCCGTGCCGCGCTGAAACGCAGGGTTCGTTCGACATCGACCGTCAGCGGTCCCTCCCAGTCGAGCGAAACGACATAGGTTTCACCTTTTTCAATTTCGATCTCGCGCTCGCCGTCGAACGCCAACGTGCCGTAAACGGCGTCGAGCATGACCTGCTGGCCGACCTCCAACCGCTTACAGTCAGTCATCCACACGGTGCCGATTTGGCCCGGCGCGATGGGTGCAACTAGCGGCACGCCAGCCGGCGGTGCATCGGCAAATGTCATCTGCAAGCCATGCGGCGCAGTGCGGGCCACCGGCGCCCACGCGGCGCCAATCGACGACAGGCCAATGGCATCGGCGGCGGCGAAGGTCAGGAACAAGGCGTGAATATCAGACGGATCGGATACCGCACGCGCGCCGATGAAGCGCTGCCGGCTCACGCACAGGTCAACCAGCGCAATCTCCTCATGTCCGCGCTTGCGTCCAGATACACAGCGCACCACGAGGCGTTTGTTGCGTGACAGTGCCGCGTCCGAGGGAACTGCGCCGATCGCGACCAGGGCGCCGGCCAGGCCCGCCACGGTCGCTTCGCGCAGATCCGGGAAGCTGTTGTTAGTGCCAGTGGACAACGTGAGCAGCGGCACGTCGCGGCAGTGCATCGCCACCGCGCGATGGGTGCCATCGCCACCCAGTACGGCGATCAGCGATACGCCGCGCTCGACCATGTACGCCACACCCGCATGCGTGTCGGCCACGCGCTGCGTCATCGGCAGGTCGATGAACTCCACCTGCGGCCACCGCTCGCGTCCGCCCAGGGCCGCCTGCGTCTGCACAGCGCGCAACACGAGCGCCGCGACACCTGTTTTGTCCCGCAGTGTTAATACGCGACGCACGCCCAACACACCCAGCCCTGCAAGTAGCCGGACCACCATGTTCGCTTTTTCGGCAGTCGGGAACACCGACGCATGCGTGGTCAGGCGACGAATATCGCGACCCGATGCAGGATTGACGATGATACCGACCGCCGGAACGGTGCTTGACACGGCGTTGTCTCCTTGCCCGGCGTTGCCGCCCGGCGTCACCGCTCATCAGCATGAGCGGACATGTTGCTGACAGGCACTGTCATTGCAATGTGCATGCCAATATGAGCGAGCCACGTTCACGCCATCCGCGCCAGCCCATCGCGATGGGGCTGCGTGGCCCATACGAAGAAACTGCACGCGCGGTGGCGCCACGCTGTGCGTCTCCTGGCTGTCTCAATACGTCGCCGTCCGTATGCGCTCGCCCGCATCGACTGGCGGCACAGCGTGACGACATCAAGCCGGGACAAGCCCGCTGCGACGGGGTGGGGACAAGTTGACAGGCCAGCGCAACATGCCTAGACGAGCGTGAGACGCGTGGCGCCGCCTGATGAGACGATCGTCTCACGCCACTGGCATGTTGCAATGCAACGTGTGCCGAAGGCGATGAATGTGCTAAAAACAGCTCAAGCTGCAGGTTCTCTGACGGAGTTCGCGATGCCGTACGTTTCATCCAACCAGCACATCAAGCGCGTACACAGCGCGATCGAAAGTCACAACGCACCACTCAATAATGAAGCGTCGCGCCTCGTTTCGTCTTGGCAACGTTCGCTCGAGCGGTACCGGCTCGATCCGTCCTCGCGCGTGGGGCCGCGCGTCGTCACCGCTA
The DNA here is from genome assembly GCF_037477895.1 of Mycetohabitans endofungorum. NCBI lineage: Bacteria > Pseudomonadati > Pseudomonadota > Betaproteobacteria > Burkholderiales > Burkholderiaceae > Mycetohabitans > Mycetohabitans endofungorum. The sequence goes on along the minus strand of NZ_CP132745.1, from coordinate 753,629 downwards.
GCGAACTGCGCGAGTTGCGCGAGCGCGAAGAGGCATTTTTGCGTGCATCGGGCCAATGCCTGTCTAGGCTGCACGCGACGGTCCGCACCGCTGACTATTGTGTATTGCTAACTAATGCACATGGCGTGACGATCGACTATCGGATCGACCGCGATCGTCGCCCGGACTTCAAGCAGGCGGGCTTGCACATCGGATCGTGTTGGTCTGAACAGGAGGAAGGCACGTGCGGCATCGCTAACGTGCTCGCCGACTTAGCCCCAATTACCGTGCATAAGACGGATCATTTCCGCGCCGCGTTCACCACGCTTACGTGCAGCGCGGCGCCGATCTTCGCGCCGGACGGGTGTCTGATTGGCGTGCTCGATGCGTCGGCAATCCGCTCGCCGGACAATCGCGACAGCCAGGGATTGATCTACCAATTGGTGCGACAAAACGCCCGATTGATCGAGGACGCCTACTTCCTGAACCAGACCACCCACCATTGGATCCTGTTCGGCCACACCAGCCGGCACTTCGTCGAGGCGTGGCCGGAGGTACTGATCGCGTTCGACGAGGGCGGCAACCTTGTTGCGGCCAACGCCCACGCTCGTGAGACCATTCCAGGGCTCTCCGGCGGTGCCCGTGGCCACCTGGCTGACTTGTTCGACGTGCCGCTTGCGCGCATGCTCGATGCATCGAACCTGCATGACGTGCTGCCGTTGCGGCTGTACGCGTCGGGTACGATCCTGTATGCGCGAATCCGTAGACCGCAACGGCGCGGGCACGCGGCGGGCGTCTTGACTTCAGCGCGTGCTGCCAGGCCAGCGGCGTCAGCACGGCCTGCATCATCGTTACGCGGCGCGCTGCCGCACGATGGTAGGGCGCCCGGCCCATCCGGTATGCGGCCCGGTATGCCAGCCGGTCGTCTATCCGATACGCCGGCCGGCACTGGACCACTGGAAGCCTTCGCGCAGAGCCAGGATCGGCGGGTCGCCCAGGCGGCGAGCATTGCGCTGCGCGTCGCGGAGCGGCGCCTGCCGATCCTGATTCTCGGGGAAAGCGGCTGCGGCAAAGAGGTCTTCGCGCGCGCGATTCATGAGTCAGGCATCCGATGCCAGCAACCCTTCGTGGCGGTGAACTGCGGTGCGCTGCCGGAGTCGCTGATCGAAAGCGAGTTGTTTGGGTATGCGGCCGGCGCGTTCACGGGCGCACGCAGCAAAGGCACGCGCGGCAAGATCGCGCTCGCGCATGGCGGCACGCTATTCCTAGACGAGATCGGCGACATGCCGCTGTCGCTGCAAACACGGCTGCTGCGTGTACTAGCCGACGGCGAGGTACTACCGTTGGGCGCCGAGACGGCGACCCGCGTCGATGTAAACGTGATTTGCGCGACACACCGCGACCTGGACGCAATGGTCGCGCAAGGCACTTTTCGCGAGGACCTGTACTACCGCCTCAGCGGGGCGGTACTACGGCTGCCGCCGCTTCGCGAACGTATCGACATTCGGGCGCTGATACAGGCCGTTTTCGACGACGAAGCGCGCACCGTGCCGCATAAGCTCGTGCTCGATCCCGCGGTACTTGAACGCCTGTGCCATCATCCGTGGCCCGGCAACGTGCGGCAACTGCGCCACGCATTGCGCTACGCATGCGCCGTAACCGATACAAACCGGGTCGAATGGTGCGATTTGCCAGCCGAAATCGCATCCGAACTGGGCTCATCGGCGACGCCGCCGGTGGCGCTAGAGTCACTGACCGACGAGCGAGAACGTATCGTCGCTGCGCTGACGCGGCACCAGTGGCGCCCCATTCCAGCGGCACAGGCACTCGGCATATCGCGCGCAACGCTGTACCGGCGCATCGCCAAGCTGGGCATTGTCCCACCCCATCGGCTGCCGGCCGCATAGGTCCACGCAGAACATACGGTATCCTGTCATTTAACTCGGCGCCTGTCTTGCGCGTCTCACCGGATGGCGGCATGCTTAGGCTGGATCGTCGACAGCAATTTGACACACAAGGGCTCAATGCGTGACGCGACGGTTCTCGCCTGCATGAAAAGATGGATCAGAGAGCCCGTCAAGTTCGCGCCGGCATGGACTGCTGTCGCGCCACTCCCTACGGCATTCCAAGCCGCCGCCTCGCGCCGACAGGTTTTGCCGGGTACGGCGTCAACCTAATGCTATTCGTTGTCGCATTGCGCAACCTAGTACTACAGCCGTAACTATTCACGGTGGCGCGCAACCACGAGCGCGATAATGAGCCTGCTGCGCTCGCCATTGATGGGTGCGACGCCAGATTGACCATCGCAGAACAGTGTTAATCGAGCTCAATCCCCTCCATAAAAGACGGCATAGTAATCGGCGAATCTCCTGCACGCTCAGCGGCACCCTGCCTTCAGGCGTTTTTTTTACTGCGCGCGCTCAGCGTAACCAGAACAGCATGGGCTAGCAGCGTGAGGGTGATATGGCGATACCAGCCCTGCCATCGGCGCACCTCGTACTGATCCAAACCGCATTCGCCCTTGGCTGCCTCAAAGCTGGTCTCAATTTGCCATCTGCGCCCCGCCACCTTAACCAGTGCCTGCTTCGAGGCCTTGCTGCGTGGCGCATAGACGAGGTAATAGGCATGCTCCCGTTTCTCATCGAGGCTGCGCCGTACCAGCAAATAGTGTCCGAAGCGGCGCTCCTCAGCGCTAGTTTGCAAGCGCCACAGCTCAATGAGTGCCCAGTCGTAGAGGCGCTCGCCTTTCGCTCCAGCGCCTGCCGACAAACGTTGCCATGCCCGGGCAGGCACGCTCTGTGCAATGCGCTGCGCACGAACATACGTCGGCCCCTGCCACCATAGCGGTTCATTCTTTGCCACCGCCATCACAAACGGCTGCTGGCGCGATTCCAACCATAGCCTCAACCTGCGATCGCCCCCGTACACCTCATCGCCCGTCACCCACCCGCAGGGCACGCCCGCCTCCAGGGCGCGCTCAAGCATCTGTCGAGCCAATTGAGGCTTGGTGGCAAACTTGACCGTCTCAGGAACGCCCGCCGCCGCGCAACGCGACGGCTCATCTGTCCAGGCTTTGGGCAGATAAAGCTCCCGATCAATGAAGGCACTGCCCTTCTTGCCGGCATAACAGAGAAACACCCCAATCTGGCTGTTCTCGATGCGCCCCGCGGTGCCACTATACTGACGTTGCACGCCGACCGAGTGCTCGCCTTTCTTGACGAATCCTGTTTCATCCACAATCAGCACGGCATCCGTGGCTCCCAGCTGTTCGACCACATACTGGCGCAGCACGTCACGCACGGCGTGGACATCCCACCTGGCCCGATCAAGCAGATACTGTACGCTGTCTGGTGTCGATTCACCCATCCATTCTGCTAGCTGCCAGCCATTCTTGCGCTCCACCCCACCCAACAGAGCCTTCAAATAGGCCAGTGAGCGCTGGCGCGATTCCGAACGACTGAACTGGCATGCAATCCTTTCGTGCAACGCCACTAGCTCACGCTCCCATCCTTGCACCAGTGTCTTCATCAATCGTGCGCCACATACAATCCCTTCGTAATTTTAATCCATTATAGTTACGGCTGTAGTACTAGGCACGGCCTGCGCCGGCGACTATTTCTTGGTGGCACCGCTGTTTAGTTGCACCGCTGTTCGGCGTCGTATTGTCGCTCGCGCTTTGGCCCGCGATGCCGCCAGGGCAATGCTAGTGGGCGGTGGCGTTGATGGCAATCAGGGGTAGGGCTTCATCCCTCATCGGCATCACCATCGATCGCGGGCTCTCACGCAAGCTTTGTGCGCATAAAGTTTTGCCGCGCAGCATAAACGCTCGCGCGCGAACGAAAAGGGTCCGCACAGGACTGTGGTATAACGCTTCGCGACTACGGGTACGCCTTCGCGCCATCAACGTGTCGTCGAGCCGTCATAGCCATTCACCACACGCTGCTCATGGAACGATTATCATCGAGGGAGGCCGGCACGGCACAGCGCGTCCGGATTATTTTCCACATCACCGAATTTAACGACGGCGGCATTGAAAGCGCACTGATCCAATGGTTGCGCGTTTTCGATCGCAAGCATTTCAATGTGACGCTGTCAGTCATGTTCACGTCGGCTGCGTTGGAACGTCGTTTCCGTGCGTCGATCCCGGCCGACGTATGCATCGAGACGCTGGTCGATCGCAGATGGCTGAATTTTTTCCAAACACGACGACACCTGCACAAGCGCAGCAAACTCGAACGCATCGCGCGCGACATCTTCAATACGGTTGTTGTGCGCCGTTATGTGTCACAGCGCATCGCCCATCTTGCCCGCGAGCATCATCTAATCGTCGATTTCGATATGTCGCTGCGTCGCATCGCAGGCCGGTACGGTGTTGGATGGCTCGGAGTAAATCACTTCAGCTTCGATGCTCGGCTTGGTGGCCGGCCCCGCAAAATCCGGCGCTTGCTGAAACAATATCAAGCCTACGACCGGATTGCGGCGCTGACCGAGCACATGGCCGATGAAGCACAGGCGATGTTCGGCTCGCGGCTACCTCCGCTGCTGGTGCTGCCGAATGCGATCGATATCGCGGCGATCCACGAACGTGCGTCCCATCAGGACGGCAGCGCGTCAATGCCTGATGAGCCCTATATCGTCTCGGTAGCCCGCCTCGACGAGATCCAGAAAGACCATCGCACGCTGTTGCGAGCATATCAACGTTTGGTGATGGCGCACGTCGTACGCGAGCATTTGGTGATCGTGGGCGACGGAGCGTTTCGCGCCGAACTCGAGCAATTGGCGCGCGAGTTGGGTATCGGCGAGCGTGTGCACTTCACCGGTCAATTGAACAACCCGCATCCAGTGATCGCCGGCGCGACACTCCAGATACTGAGTTCGCGCTACGAAGGCATGCCGATGGTGCTGCTCGAGGGCCTCGCGCTGGGCAGGCCGATTATCGCAACCGACTGCCCGACCGGGCCCAGCGAAATCCTCAATGGCGGCCGTGCCGGCATTCTCGTTCCGGTCGGTGACGTCGACGCGATGGTAGACGCCATGCGCACGGTGCTGACCAACCCTGCGCTGCGCACCGAACTCGCCGGACGCGCTCGCCAGCGAGCGCAACATTACGGCATCGACGCAAGCAACGCGAGACTGAAGGCGTATGTCGACACGATTCTTGCATCCAGGCGCGCCGTACCAGCGGCGACCGGAACAGCCTGACCAGCGTCGAACAGCCGTCTTCATACCAATTGCACTATTGATTCGTTCGCGGCGATTTTGTCCGGCGTATGCTATAGGTGTCACGCCAGCTTGCAAGATACCCATGGAGATATGCCGCAATTACAAGGGCTACACGATATTGCCCAGCGCAGAGCCGCTGGGCAACGGCCTGTATGCCGCCAATCTCGACCTCGAAGGCCAGCAGCATGGCACACGGTCGCACGTGGAGCATTTCGAGGCGCTCGACTATTTCTTCGAGGCCGAACAGGCCACCGCATACGCACTGCATTGGGGAAAATTGTGGATTGATACACAGCACCGGCTCAAGGCAGCATGAGGTGACGTTCGGCATACCGGCGCCACGAGCCGGCTCGCGCGATGACAAACCGAAGACCGACCTAACGCTACCGGCGATCGAGTGCCTCCTGGCATTATCGGCGAGCGCGAGCCGCGTAGACCGGTTGCACTGCGTCGGGCAAAACCATTGACGGCAATACGAACGTGTCCCAAGGATTCACTAGGGACACGCCGGTTTCAACAAATCGGCCATATTGCGCGTCACAACGATCATGCGGTGCAGCTATGCCGTTGCGGTAATTAGATAGCGCCTGGATACCTTATAAAAGTCCGATGAAGTAACTAGCGGCCCAGCGCCATTCTCACGCCACCGGCAAGTCGGGCCACTTTCGCGGCACTGTCTCGGCTACTGGCGATCCAATGCCGGCGGCCGCCAGTTCGAGCGGCGCATCACTGCACTTGGGCCATAGATCCGCATGACCATCCTGAAATGGCCGGTCGGCGATACGAGCCAGTTCGCTGCGGCGGGGCGCGCTGGCGCGGTCGGCTGCACGGTGATATCAATCGACCCGTCCTGGTTGCGCACTAGATGATCGCGATCGGTCAGCACGACATGGCGATTACGCCACCCCGGCCTATGCGCGTCGCCCCTGAACGACGCGCCGACGCCGCCGGCTTCGTCGTCATCCAACGGCTCCGCGACGAGCGTCCAGCCGCCGGCCGAGACGGGCAACTGGTTACGCGCGAAATGCATCATGTAGCCATCCTTCCCCGATAGCGGGCGGTTGTCGCGGTCCACATCGGCGACCGGCGTCAGCACATCCTCCGTCAGACCTGCGCCGGGCACCACCGTGGCAACGTACGCGCGATACGCATAATCCTGTCCGTAGCTGCCCGCATCGTCATCAAACCAACGCCATCCGTTCGCCGCCACGACACCGTTCGGGGGCACGCTACGCACGCGTGCCCTGCCTTGCTCGATACCGGCCGCAAATGCCTTGGCCGAGACGGGCGACAGTGTAAAAGGCTGGCCCGGCACGATGCCGAGCTGCTTGAGCATTTGCAACGCGTGATCGTCCGTGTCAGCCACCGGTGGGCTATCGACCAGCGCCGCGGACAAGCGGGTAAAGAAGGTCTGAGCACTCATCTGATCGACGCGGGCGAGCGCGGCGGCAACGGTCGAGCCATCATCGGCCGGGCGCCACGCGCCACGCGCGGCGCTACCGGTCATACGGCTGCCTGTTGATGTGCCGGCCGGCGACGGCGAAACGCGGGCAAACGCCGACGACGGTACGGCGCCGTGCTTGCCCAGCCATGCGGTTAGTGGCGCGACCCGTGGAGTTGCATTCGGCTTATGCGACCGTGCGGCACCGCGCGGCACCGCGCGCCACCCCCGGCTCCACCACGCAAAGCATCAGATAACGGGTTGGCGAATCCACGCGTGCAACGCCAGGCGGCAAGCTGCCCATCCAGCCCGGCCCGACGAACGCGATGGTCTGCGCGCGCGAACCGGTCGTGCGGGTGCCGGCCGACACGGCGACGTTGGTCCACATGTCATTGGCCTGCACCAGTGTGTAGCGGCCATGCGCGTCGGGCAACGACAGCACGACCGGCTCAGGGCCGAGATCCAGCCACTCGCTGCTGACAAAGCCCGGCTCACCGGAGGTCCCCGTATAGAGTTGGTTGACCGGACGCGTCGCCGTCTGCGCCTCGCGCAGCACGTCCATCACCACCAGGGGATAGCCGAACACATACGAATCGGCCACCTCTGTCGTCGTCCAGCCGGCATTGCTCGCGCTCAACGGCGAGGGCCCCGCGCAGCCGATAGCCAGCACGGCGGCGGCCAATGCGCCACAATATGAAACAGGGGTAGGCACGCGTGCGACGACGCGCGACGCATGCAGCAGCGACTTGAGTTGCATCATCAGGATTGCCTCGTATTTGTTATTCGCAGACCACCCGATGCGGCCCATTCCGCCCCGGACCCCGTGCTGCGACCTGCGGCCGTGGTCCTCGGCCGGCTGCAAACTATGAACCGCGACAAGATTGTTGACATGCGGTTGGCTCTTGTCAATTGGACAACACATGCTGCACCTACCGATGGACGACACCCATGTTTCTGCAGCACGCCGAAGGCCAACCCCATGCCTTTCAAAATCGATGCCGGCGCAGAATGGCTCGACACGCCGCAGCGCCCCGTCGCATACCCTGATCCGGTGTGACGCGACGCGCGCACTGATTCGGACGCGCTCGCTTTGTTGCAAGGCTCAAGCGCTTACGTGTCGCCAGGCTGGTATCCGAGCAAACAACAGGCCCATCGTGCCGCACCGGCCTACGACTTATGCAGCGATGCACGCCTAGGACCGCCTCGTCGTACATGACGATTCGTGATAGGTGCGCGCGCTGTTCGCCCGGCTCATGCGACAGATGCAGGTACGTGTGACAGACTCGTCATGGAACGCATGTGACGGACTCACCATGGAAACTGAGCGACGCGCCGCCTGACTTTCTCGATCATTTAGCCAATCAAGTGGTCAGCATCGAATTAACGGTTACCCGTTTGCTCGGTAAGTGGACGGTTAGCCAGCATCGCAGCGCGCAGGATCGGGCACGCGCGAACGCGGGGTTGCGTTCAATGGCAACCACAGAGGCGGTCGCGATCGCCGAGTGGATTGACCGAGCAGCCCAGTAGGGGTGCACAGCCGCATGGTGCAACACGTGCCAGCCGCTTTGCACACCTTTGGTCACCACGATGAGGAGAACTTGTGTCAGGTTGAAGTTGAGCGCGACCATCAACTGCATCAGTGCGATCATCGGCAGCACGAATGTAGGGTGGTACAACTGGCGTTCAATCAGCGCTCTCATCGGATGCTCCACTTGCGATGCGACATCGCCTCGTGCATCGCGGCCACCGAGCCGCACGATATCGCTGTTCCTACGTCGATGCATGGCATGGTAGGAACCACGCGAGAACGGATAAATCGGCTGCAACGAAATGGACTTGTTGGATTGGATGAACAATCGGCGCGGCAGCCATCCGTCGGATGACCGTCGCGCCGATCAGCTGCATGGCCGCACGCTGGTTCTGTAGCACCGTGCGCTCCGAATCGATCACGTCCAGATAGCTGACTGAGCCCTCGCGGTACTGCGCGCGCGACAACTGTGCAGTCCGACCCGATGCCTGCACGGAGTCGTCGTTCTGCGCCTGGATCTGGTCGGTCAGGATGCGCAAGTTTGCGAGGTTATCCTCAACTTCCTGGAACGCGACGAGCACCTGCTGCCGATCGGATGACATGCGACTTGCGTCGCCATAGCATGCCGAATACACAACCAGCGGAGTAACGGAGCAGCACGATGCTCGATACATCATCGAACTCGCCCGATGCGTTTTCGTCGCTCGGAGACTGGACCCTGAGCACGCCGCTCTGGATGCCGTATCGACCGACGGTAGCCCCTTCGGTCGCGGCGCCGGACCCGGGATGGGCATCGTGGCGGTCGTGCTGTCGCGCGTGGCAGCGGCGTGACGGGTCGCCGTGTGACCTTGACTCTCCCATCATGGGAAGGCTGATACTGCATTCCTCCTGTATCGCGCCCCGACATGATGAAAACCTCCCCGACCTATACGACATCGCTGGATATCGAAGGCATGACATGCGCCTCCTGCGTGACGCGTGTCGAGCGTGCACTCGGCAAGGTGCCGGGGGTATTCCATGTGACCGTTAATCTGGCGACCGAGCGGGCATCGGTCACGGCCGGGCTCGATGTGGCGGCTCCCACACTCGTCGCCGCCGTCAAGAAGGCTGGCTACGACGCACGTCTGACGCCCGAGACGCCCGCTGCGGCTTCACACGAGAACGCAATGTGGCCGCTGGCGGCGGTGATCGTCTCCACCTTGCTGACACTGCCGCTGCTGGCGCCCATGATCGAGATGCTGGCGGGCGCCGCGCCATCGCCCCACTCCGGCGAGCCGATGGCGGACATACAGGCGGCGATAGGCCACGGTGCGCCGAGCGTGCCGATTCTGCTGCAAGCCGTGCTGGCGACCGTGATCCAGTTCGTGCTCGGCGCGCGCTTCTACGTATCCGGCTACAAGGCCGTGCTAGCGCTGTCCGGCAACATGGACCTGCTTGTCGCGCTGGGCACATCGGCCGCTTATGGATTATCCCTTTACCAATGGGCGACCCACCCACATGGCGGTGCTCCCCTCTATTTCGAGGCATCCGCCGTGATCATCACGCTGGTGCTGTTCGGCAAGTGGCTCGAAACCCGCGCTAAGCGACAGACCACCGCCGCGATCCGCGCACTAAACGCACTGCGGCCCGATACAGCCCGCGTGCGTATCGACGGCACTGAACGTGAGCTACCACTGTCCGACGTGCGCGTCGGCATGCAAGTGATCGTGCGTCCCGGCGAGCGATTCCCGGTCGATGGCCGCATCGTCGGCGGCCGCACGCACGCGAACGAAGCCATGTTAAGTGGCGAGAGCCTTCCCATGGCGAAAGACGAAGGCGACACAGTGCACGCCGGCTCGCTGAACGGCGAAGGCGCAGTCGTGATCGAGGCGACGGGGATCGGTGCACAAACGATGCTGGCTCAGATCATCCAGCTGGTCGAGACCGCGCAAGCCGCGAAGGCGCCCATCCAGCGACTGGTGGATCGCGTCAGCGCCGTATTCGTGCCGGCCATCATCGCGATTGCACTGGTCACGCTGTGCGGCTGGTTGCTCGCCGGCGCACCGGTCCAACATGCGATCTTGAACGCAATCGCCGTATTGGTGATCGCCTGCCCCTGTTCGCTTGGGCTTGCGACGCCAACCGCCATCCTTGCCGGCACCGGCGTCGCGGCCCGGCATGGGATGCTGATCAAGGACGCCGAGGCACTGGAGCTTGCTCATCGGGTTAACGTCATCGCGCTCGACAAGACCGGCACGTTGACCGACGGCAAGCCCGTCGTCGTGGCCTTCGATGCATTGGAGGGCACAGACGAGGACGCGCTGTCGATTGCCGCCGGTGTGCAGCAGCACAGCGAACATCCGCTGGCGCGCGCAATCGTCGCCTTGGCGCAGCAGCGGCAGGTGGTTGCCGCCAAGGCGCGCGACACCCGCGCTATCGCTGGACGTGGCATCCAGACAACGATCGGCGACGCGATCTTTGGCATCGGCAGCACGCGATGGCTGCGCGAGCTTGGCATCGCGCCCGACGCGGCACTGCAGGCGCGTTCGGACGCGCTGCAGCGGGCCGGCAACACCGTATCGTGGCTGGTGTGCGTGGCACCTTCGCCCGCCCCACTGGCGCTAATCGCATTCGGCGACACGGTCAGGCCATCGGCCCAGGCGGCGCTCGCCCGGCTCGCCACATCGGGCATACGTACCCTGCTGATGACGGGCGACAACGGCGGCAGCGCAGCGGCAGTCGCCTCAGCGGTTGGTATCGCCGAAGTGCATGCGGACATGTCACCGCAGGACAAGGCCGCGATGATCGCGCGGTTGCGCGAGCAAGGCAATGTGGTGGCGATGGTTGGCGACGGTGTCAACGATGCGCCGGCGCTGGCCGCCGCCGACTTGGGCATCGCGATCGGCAGCGGCACGGACGTCGCGATGCACGCTGCCGGCATCACGTTAATGCGTGACGATCCTGCACTGGTAGCCGACGCACTGGACCTATCACGACGTACATATCGCAAAATCTGGCAAAACCTATTCTGGGCTTTCGTCTACAACGTCGTCGGCGTGCCATTGGCCGCGCTCGGGTGGCTCAATCCGATGATCGCAGGTGCGGCGATGGCCTTGTCCAGCGTGAGCGTCGTGGGCAATGCGTTGCTGCTGCGGCGCTGGCGCAGCTGCAACGCACGGGTGCGCCGGCCCATGTAGAATCATTGGCATGCCCAACACTCCATCCCGTACTCCCGCTGCTCGCGCGGCGCAAGCCGGCTCACCGGTGGCCGATGTCACGCAGGCGTTGCAGCTCGCGCACGCGTACTGCCAGGAGCGCGGCGAATCGCTGACGCCGCTACGGCAGAAAGTCCTGTCGTTGCTGCTGCAATCCGGCCGCGCCACCAAGGCCTACACGCTGCTCGATGAAATGCGCAAGATTCACCCGGGCTCCGCGCCGCCGACCGTCTATCGCGCGCTCGATTTCCTGCAGTCCGTGGGATTGGTGCATCGGATCGAATCGATCAACGCGTTCACGGTATGTCATGACTTGACGCACTGCCGGCACGGAATCCTGATCGTCTGCCAGTCCTGTGGCGCAGTCGCGGAAATCGATGCGCCGGGTGTTCATCACGCGCTAGTGAACAAGATTGAATCGACCGGCTTCACACTTGTCCGAGGCGAACTTGAACTCAAGGGCTTGTGCGCAGAATGCGCGGCAAAGGCTGCGTAACGTAAAGCGTCTTTGGGTCAAGGATCGGGCCGTCGACCGGCCGATCGTTGCCTGATAGTCCATATCATTCGGGCCATCCATGGGTGAGCCATGAGAATCAAGGCGCTGAATACCGTTCTTGCTTCCTTCAAAGAAGCCTTCGCCTAGCAGACTCCAAGCCCAACTGGCCGGCGCCACCCGAAGACCGCCGGCTCACGCGGGGCGGCTACGCATCGCGACCGCTATTGCTGCACCCGGCGCTGCGCAAGAAAACGCTGCAGCATGCCGCCCGAATACGCGCTCGCCACCTCGGCGAGGAACGTCGAGAACGACACCGCGGCGTGTGCGTCAGCGACATCCGAGATCGTGCGGACCACCGCGCAGCGCACGTCGTACTCATGACAGACCTGCGCCAGCGCCGCCCCTTCCATTTCGACCGCCAATGCGTCCGGCGCGGCCGCTAGCACGGCTTCGCGTGCGGCATGGTCGGCAATGAACCGGTCGCCGCTAACGATGAGCCCCCGATGCACGCGCGGCATATCGTCGATCACACCACGGTAGCGCTGGACGAGCTGCATCGCCTGCGCGCGCACAAACGATGCCGCAGCCACTGCCAGCGCGTCCGACAAGCTATCGTCAGTGCCGAAGCGGGAAACGCCGAGCAACGGCACTTCGAATCGCGGAAACAACGGCGATGCGTCCAGGTCGTGCTGCATCAGCGCATCCGCGATGACGATGTCACCCACCCGCACCTGCCGCGCGACACCACCCGCGACGCCAGTGAAAATAATGGCATCAACACCGAATTGGTGGATCATCGCGGTCGCGGTGGTCGCCGCGGCCACCTTGCCCACGCGCGCCAGCGTCATCACGCACGGCAGGCCGCGCAGCGTGCCAAGCGCGTATTCGCGGCGGCCCAGCATCACCGTGCGCCAATCCGGTGCGGCACGCATTTCGTCGATTAGGGGGGCGATTTCCTCCGGCAGCGCGGCCATGATGCCGAGCGGACGAGCGTTCGATTCTTGTACTGTATTCATAGGTCGGAAAGGACGTTGCGTGCACCGGCCAAGCCGGGCGCGGCCGCCCATGGGTCGGGTCAGGTCGGGCTCTGGCGATACCGAGCCGCTAGCATAGCAGGCTGCCGGCCGCGCGCGACGGGTACGCACTCCATCGCCACGCCGACAGCAGGAAGGGGCAACAGTTGCGGTACACTCGCATCCTAGCCGTTCCCGGAAAAAAGCCTGTTGCATGAACCAGCCAAACTACGCCAGCGCAACCATCGACGAGTTGCACCAGCACCTGGCCAGCGTGATTTTGCCATTGTGGGCCACCCGGGGCTTCAATGACGCATTAGGTCTGCCTTATGACGTGATCGCGCCGCCAGGACAGCCTGCGTTGCCGCCCACGCGCTACCGGGCTATGGCCTGTGCGCGCCAACTCTACGTGTTCAGCGCAGCTGGCTGGCACGATCACGCAGACCGCTTGTTTGAATCGCTGCGCAGCCGGTTCGTGGATACGACACATGGCGGCTGGCACTATAGCATCGATGCACAAGGCGCGCCGCAAGAGACGCAAAAGGATTTGTACACACATGCATTCATCGTGTTCAGTTGCGCGGAATATTTCCGGCACCGGGGCAACCGGGATGCACTGGATCTGCTCGAAGCGACACTGCACGTGATTGAAACGCGCTTCGCGACCGACGCCGGTCTGTACAACGCGGTGCTATCCGCCGACTTTCGCACGCTCGTCGACGGCCCGCAGCAGAACCCGATCATGCACTTGGCCGAAGCCTACCTGTCCGCCCGCGACGTACAGCGCGACGCGTGGTTTTCCGATGCGCTGCAGCGTATCGCGGAACAGATGATTGCGACATTCGTGCATCGCCCGACCGGCTGCATCGCGGAGTTGCCGATCGGCTGCAGCGCCTTGCGCATCGAACCCGGACACCAGTTCGAATGGTTCTACCTCGCGTCGAGCGCGCCGGATGTCTTTGGACACAGCGACCTGCCCGAGTGGCTCGGCTCGGCCTATATGTTCTCGCTCCGGCACGGCGTGTCGCCTGTCACCGGCGGAGTGTGCGCTGCGTTGGACGAGCATGGCCATGTGATCGAGCCAAACGAGCGGTTGTGGGCGCAAACCGAATTCGCCCGCGCGCTGGCCACATCGCAAGCGCTGCGGGGCGCCAGCGAGGCGCAAGATGCGTACGTGTCCCTGAAGGCTCAACTCGGCCGTTTCAAGCAGCGCTTCTTGCGCGACTACGGCTGGGTAGAATCGATTGCGCAGGACGGCGCCGTGGTGCGCGCGGACATGCCGTCAACGACGCCCTACCACATGGCGACCATGTACCACGCGGTTGCCCGCTTGCGCACGGGGTCGTGACGCCGGTCCATTCGCAGCCCTATCGCAGGCGGGCCCCAGCGATAGGGGGCTCGTATGGGTACCTCGTCAATCAGTCTATCGCTTCCTCGAAGCGACGGCATTGCGAACATGCCGGGCGAGGCCCCTAGCAAGCTTGTCGGCGCATCACTCGATGACGCTGTCTCGCCGCCGCGGTGACTATTATTGCGCCACGAACGAGGTCTCGGCAAACGGCTACATGTCGTCCGTCCAGCCCACCCACGCGAGTAAAACCGGCCGTCTCTCCCCTCTGAGCGATCTCGTCCATGCTGTACGTCTAGATCGTCTCATGCTGCGCGGAACGAACTTCCAGGTCCAGGTCCGCCGCACGGCCTATGCACCAGCAGTTTTTAATATTCAGCCCAAGTTCACTGTCAGCCTTTCGAAACGAAGCACCGGTGCGGGCAAACGGTCGGTCTATGGCAGTTACATCGTATGTCTGTGCTGGTTTAATAAAACCACCGCCTTTTTATCTCGACGGCAAGCCAGTTTATGACAACCTTCTGTGTCGCGGCCAACACGCGAATTACAGCGATGATATCGGTGTGATTAAAGCGCAACACCCAAACGAACTCGCATAGGCAAAACAGCGACACCGCGATAAGCGAGGCGTTTTTAAGCGTTTTGTCTGCAGCGTGCGCTTGCTGTTCATCGTCGCGTACGACACAGCGAACTGATGACGCCCTACAGCAACGGCCTCGTCGAGGGGCATGTCAATCTCGTACACGCGTGTTGATCGGTGCTGACGGTGAAAAAGCCACTTCCAAGTTGCTGTTGACAGCATGGAATGACCGGGCGAGTTCCGTGGAATATGCGGGAAGGCAGCGTAGACCCGGAATGGGACCGGTAGGAGGAAAGCGCGGGTTGACCACGTGAGAGCATGCCTCACCTTATCGTTTGCCGCCAGAATGGCTCGCATGGCATGCCCTGGCTTCGGTTACTTCTCAGCGTCGTGCGGTGCGTGCCGCAACAATAACCTCACCTTTCTTGCCACCACAGGCAGCCGCCACGCGGCTGACACGCCCATAATGGATACTCGTTATTTGTTTGCTCCCCACACATCGGATCCGACCTCGCTTCGAACCGAGATGGACAACAGGGCCGAAGCGCCGACACCGCAACCCATTCAGCGACCAGCTCCGCGCTCGATGAGCGGGCATGCGTTACCGATGCTGAGTTGGTCCTCCAGCGATCGGCGTGGACCGCATACGCGGCCGGAGAGCCGCCACGCGTATGGCATGACGTGGCACCAGACGGTCCAGGTGGGATCCGCCCACCGCCCCACATCGTCTATGGCGTCAACGCCGGCGCGGCGAGCCGAATGGCCATCCGACGCCTCGCCGCCAGGCGTGGCGACCCGAACCGCGCCGGCCGGCCTGCGCAACGCCACCCGTGCCAAGGGTTACACGTTTCGTACCAATCCCCAGGACGCTGCGCTTCTCCAAGATCTGTCCGCGCGCCTGGCTGCCTATTTTGCCTATTGCGACTCGCGGGATGCGGATAAATCATTGAAAAAGAGTACTATAGAGCATCACGTGCGTAACTTACAAGGGCTATCGGAATGGCTGATAGAACAGCCTGAGCAAAGCCTGACCAATGTGCTGACACGGCTTGAAGCCGGTCATCTGTCAGATCTCGACCAAAAGCAATTATTCACTCGGTATCAGGCCAACCCGGTAGGCGGACGCAACGCCCAAGATGACGCTTCGTCCATCGGCGCCTCAATCCGGTGGCTACGAAAGTTGCGGGTATGGGAGTGCGAGCGGGCGTTGAACAGCATCGATTTGCCGGGAGTTGCTAAACACCCTGTGCCCGCAGAGATAGATACTCAGGTCAAACAGGAACTGATTGCGTACTGGTTGGCGACGCAATCTTCGACGCAAACCGATGAAAAAGTGCTTCAACAGGCTTCGCATTTGTCACCACACGATAAAACCGTCTTAAGATCATTGGCACGGTGGTTTTCCAAAACATACGATCAAACGGACAAACTGGATTGCATTGCCAAAAATGCAAAGCCGGACATGCTAGATTTAATCATTGAGCATTACAAGTCAAGCGCCAGTAAATTTTATAAAGAAAAAATCAATGCATCAATAAAACGCCTTATTTCAGGAGAAAAAATTGTATTCAACAGAAATCTGGATGCGCAGTTGCATACGGATGATAAGCTGGCAATCGATATTATCAAACAACATCCATTTGATAAGACAACTATCACGGCATTTAAACAGCTTGCCATTTGGGAAAGAGATCAGCCGCAGCCGGTGGACTTGGCACAAATTATTGCAAATCCGGCCTATCAAGCTCACTCTGACAGGTTATTGAAAGCATTCGACAATGATAATAATATATTACCTGATTATAAAATCCGTGTAAAACGAGAGATCCCCAAGGCTCAAGGAAACGACGAGTTGAAGCAAGCGTTGAGTAAGCTATTGCCTTAATGCGTGAAACGACCCGCCATCGGTCATCGAGCGATTGACATTGAATTTTAACATACGAGTGTCACGCCATTGACAAAACTTGGCCCTGCAATATCCGATACCCCTCCTATATCGTTATTGAGAGCGAAGTTGGCGATCGGGCAAGCCTTGAAAGTTACTGAAGATCAGCGGCAACTATGCCGAAACCAAAAACAAACCCGCCGCTGGCATTGCCAAAGGACTGAAGCGCCTGCGCTATCCGCTACACATGATGTTGTTATAAATATGCTAGAAGCTGGCTGCTCCACAGTCTCCAGCATACATTCAACTTGTCATACTGTGCCGCAATACCTACAGCCGGCATGCGCTTGAGAATCGCACATGGCGCCGGGGCTCGAACAGGCGGCACAGGTCAGCGTCGCGGCGCACGAACAGAAATAGTCTAGGCCGGAGACGGAAATGTAACGATGGCATCTGGTGCCTACTACTGTGAAAAACTCAAACTCCAGTGTTTGCTCCATCGGGCACAGGCAGTCATCGGTCAACAGATCAAGGCCCATCTCCCGTCGTGCCAAGTGTGCGGGGCAGGGCCAACGCGATGCGCTCACGCTGTTCCTCGATTGTACGCCGCCAGCTGTTATCGGATTCTTATACTGACACCAGATGTATTCGTGCAAGCACGTTGGCGATACCTGTCAAAGCTGGTGTCGCTTAATCGAACAGTGTGGCGACCTGCTCGGGCGGCCGTCCGATCACAGCCCGGAAATCGCGAACAACAATCGGGCGTTGCAACAATACCGGATGGTCGGAAACCACCTTAAGAAGCGTGTCTTCAGATAGCGAGGTATCGCCCAACCCAAGTTCGGCGAAAGTCGGCTCATTGTCCCGAATCATTTCGCGCACCGGCACACCCAACAATGCATGCAGCTGTTTCAAATCGTCGAGTGTAGGGGGTGTTTTCAAATATTCGACCGTTCGGACTTCCTCGCGTCCTGCCAACTCGTCAACCAGCAAGGCGTAGGCGGCGCGTGATTTCGAACAACGGGGATTATGATAAATCGTAATCATGGATACCTCGGTCACGACATGATGAGAAAATGAAGAGCATCATTGTGCACGGTGAATAACCTGCAAGCACGCACGTCACGCATCGCGCCATTGCGAACGCTCATCCGCAGTGCTATCAGCAATATAATTTCATAAAAATTTAAACTGTGTCGATATAAATCGAATGAAAGCGATTGTTGTGACCTGCGATGTTAGAGCCAATTGTGGCGCGTGAAAATTAGCCACTACGTAGTAAAGCAATACTGCATCAAATCCCTGGTTACCAGCGGCAACGATGAATGACTGATCTCTAGGAATGCATCGAACCAATAGAGGAGGCGAAGCTTTATGCGGATAAAGTCAGCACCGTATGTGCTGTGGCAGCCGTTCACCCATTCCATCTGCCTTAGCGACCGGAGCTAGCTTTTAACGTCGATCTCTGGCACCTCCTACGCAAAACGCCTCGCCAAAACATTGGCTTTGCTTCGCAGCTGAAGATCAACACATGTCTAAGGTTCACCGCATCATGCTCACGATTCATGCAAAAGCCACTGATCCATCCCTTGACATGGCCTCCGCACCACTCTCTTGTGTATTGGAAGTCATGTCTGATTAAGGCTGATAAAGCACTCGTCGCGGCAAAGAAGAAATCATCGAGCATCAAATATCTTATTGCCAATAGGCTGTCAAATCACCTCCTCCAGGTGTGCACAGCATTCACTGTCCGTGAGACCTATTGGTGGTTACCTGGATCGATTGGATAGACCAGGCGCCTCCAACCAGCTGGCTTCTGATATAACGCAACTATCGGTAAGTCATGGGACACCCTTTACAAAACAATCAGACAAGCCTTCGCCGATATCGCTGTTACCCACCTCCTGCCGGCAGGCGGGCATCGTCAAACCGTACCCTGTCGACCACCACGTAGGCAGCCCATGCGACGCTCTCCTGCCTCTGAGTCCCCATCCTAATTTATGCGCATAAAGTCTCGGCTGAACGACATCCTCCGAACGGGTTATGGATTTTCAACCGCAAACTCCGATATACTCCTTAAAGTTTATCTAAGGGAGTAACGAGTGGCAGCTGAAATCATTGCGGTTACTCAGCAGAAGGGGGGCGTGGGCAAGAGCACGATCGCAATGCATCTTGGCGCAGCGTTCCATGAAAGAGAAAAGAAAGTTTTGGTCGTCGACGCGGACGGGCAAAATACATTGGTCCACTGGTCTAGCGCCGCCAGTGAAGAATCAGGCATTCCGTTCCCGATTGTGAACTTAGCGGAGGCAGGGGGCCAGATCCATAGAGAAATCAAGAAATTCGTCAACGATTACGATCTCATCATTGTGGATTGCCCGCCATCGATCACAGAGAAGGTCTCCGGCGTTGTACTGCTGGCGGCCAGTATCGCGGTTGTGCCAACGTCTTCGTCGCCGGCCGACTATTGGTCGAGCGTTGGTCTGGTCAAGCTGATCCAGCAAGCGCAGACAATGAACGAAGATTTGAAAGCCGTCTTCCTCCTCAACAAGACCGAAGAAAAACGGATGCTGACACGCGAATTGAAGCGCGCGCTCGAGGAACTCGGCTTCCCACTTCTGAAGACTCAGATCCCTACTCGCGAGTGCTACAAGCAGGCGATGGCGTTGGGACAAACCGTCCTGCAAATGTCGGACCGTGGCGCCAAACTGGCAAGCGCCGAAATCCGAGCCTGCGCCGATGAAATCGCGGCGCTATTGCAGTGACTTTATGCGCATAAAGGAGCCGTATGAAATCCTCTCAACTCGCCCGAGGCTTCCAGGCACGGCCGGATACGACGACCAGCGAAAAGCGAACAGCACTGGAACGTCTCAACGCGATCGACACGTGGGTCAAGCAGCCCAGTAGCCCCGATACGCCCGAACCGGTCGCGATTGCTAAAAAGGACGGGGCGCCTGATCCGTCCGAGACCATCACCCCGCGCTCCAACGAATCGGCGGCGTACCGCGCGTGGCGTACTGCAAATGGATATACACCGGGACAGGTCATTGAGTTACCACTAAAAGCGATCAAACCCAGTCCCTTCAATCCGCGCCATTTCTACCTGAAGTCGTCGATTGCCGAACTTGCCGTGAACCTTGCCAAGCAAGGTCAGCAGCAGGCTATTCACGTCATTCCGGATCATCAAAACCCCGGCACATTCTTCGTCAGTGACGGCGGCCGCCGCGTGCGGGCATTGAGAGAAGCCAACAAGGAAAGTGTCAGGGCAATCGTCGTAGACTTGCCTATTGGCATTGAGAGCTATAAGCTCGGCTATGATTTGAACGTCCAGCGGGACTCGCAAACAGTCTTCGACAACGCCATCGTATGGCGACGCTTTCTCGACGAGCAGCATTTCCAAAGTCAACGCGAACTTGCCGAGCATCTTGGCATTGATGAGTCGACAGTTGCCGTCGCATTAGGCATTGCGAAACTCCCGGAAGCCGTCATGCAGGAAATGGTGGCTAGGCCGGATCGGTTTGGCTCTAACATGGCGTACCAAGTTGCCCGATATCATTCCGCAAAGGGTACAGATGCCACGCTTCGATTGATCAACAAAATCGTCGCCAACGACCTCAGCACCCGGCAAGTTGCCGATATCGTCAAGGGCAGGGGAGTATCTAGTGACGCGCCCAAGCCGCTGCGCCGACAGCGCTACGCGCAACGGCTGGAAATCAAAGTCGGCGGAGCGACGCTTGGCGACCTAAAGTCGTATGGTGACGACCGCCTTGAGTTGAAGCTGAAGGGACTGACACGGGAAAAGCGCGACGAATTGTTGGCACAGATCGAAGCGCTATTGATGCCAAAAACCTCGGACACCAGTGGCCACGGCGCCAACACAACCGACGCGTAACACCCCGCACGCGCCACCGGCAGCATTCCGCAAGACGATTATGCTGCGGCGCGTGCGTGGTTCAACGTGAACGCGAGCAGGTCGCCATCCGTCGGCTCGCCCCACGTTTTCAGCGCCAGCCAATCAAAAAAGGCCGTCTCGGCGATCTTTGACGCGATGCCACGCTTACGCCATTCGTCCCGCAGGTGAGCGCCCAGACCCGGCAACGCTTCGTCCTCGAATGATTCCCGGGCAAGCTCCCGCCCCGCATCGTCCTGCTCGTCATAAAGCTCACGCGCCTGTTTGCGACGATACGCAGCGTATTCAGCCAATAGCCGGGCCTTTGGATCCTCTTCTCCAGCGACCTTCTTGACTTGCAGCGTTGGGACTTCTTCGACCGGCGGCGCGTAGCCTTTCTTCAGGGCATCCTTGAACAGCGCCGCAGCACTGCGTACCGCAGGCAGCGTCGTGCTGCGCATCCGTTGCTCGGTCATCTGCAACGCGGCGCGAATGCGATTTTCTTCACTGTCGGCGTACAGCGTCTGCGCCTCTTTCAACGGAATACCGAGCTTGACCATGCGATCGACCAACGTGCTGTCGAACACGTTTGGATGTTCATCGAGCGCCAGCATCGGTTGCTTGCGCTCTGCTACTCGAAACTGGATTTCCGATACACGCCGTCCTTCACGATGCTCGATCAATTCAACATTAATATTGGTTACCGCATTCACTTCCGCGATCGCAGGACGAAGATAATCGCGCTTGAAATACTTGTATTCGCGCTTGGCTTCATCGCCAGCCTCCGAGTCCGGTGTTCCGGACAAGATGGGACGCCACCACTCCCATGGCTCACGCATCGTAAGATGGCTTGGATTGGTTAAGTAGCGTACGCAGATCTCATACAGCGCCAACCCGGCACTGCTACGCAGTTGGCTTTGAAACTGCAAGCTCAGGCGGGCATACTGGACCGGATCGAGAAGCTTCTTCTTGATCTTCGGGGCAAACGAGAATTCGACCCATACGCGCCGGGTAGTCGCATCCTCGAGAATTTCGGCGTCCGCGATTAACGTTGAGATACCCCACTTGCGTCCCGGTTTCTGGCTCGATGTCCCAGTGCTCCATTCGACCTGCACCGATACCATCCGACGCAAATGTTCCTTGACCAGCGCCGTGTCATTAGAGTCGAACGCGGAATTTGCGACGATATCCGAAAGCAACGCCCGATAGGTGTCGCCCGACTCATCGGCTTGCTGCGCAACAGCCAACAGCACATTGAACAGCTTGCGAGTCAGCAAGGTAATCTTACCGCTCTTGGGCTGAATCGCGATGGCTTCAACGGCCTTGCGCAACTCCGAGGAGTTCGGGCTGACAACATCGGTCTTCTTCTTTGCAACGCGGGTGGCCATGTGTCAGGTCCGGACAGTGGTTGCTTGAAGAATACCCGCTATGGTGAGAGCCGTCTACATCCATCGTCTCACCCCTGATGGGTGAGACACCGCGAAAACACCCACCTCACCGCGAGGTCCCCCGAAGATTCTCACCTATGAAAATCGGGCTGATACGGTAACGCCCCTTGTAGTCGGGGCTGCAGACGTATGCATAACCGTCTCCCCCTCTACGAACCCTAAAATTGAGTCCCGAAAAGCCTCACCTTTGGCCTGTCGCAAAATTCATACGTCGGCTGAAATGGACTGCATGTCCTTGTCCTTAAAGCGGTTTTTGTTACGATTGCAGATAAGCAAAGGTTTATTGCAGGCCTTTCCTGAAAACGCTCACCGTTGATCAACGACCTGCGCCCCGCTGGCGGGGGATCGACAGAACAACGCTCTCTTATTGCGCTGCAAAACCTCCCGAAAACGCTCACCTTTGTCGGGAGGAAAGCCGCCACAGTCCGTCATTGGCCATATAACACGCCGAAAACACTCGTCATAGCGCTCGAAAAAGGGGCACCTACCCGTTAAAAGTGCATGCGGCTTCGAGGCCAAATGCTATAAGTCCCGAAAACCCTCACCCTTACGCAGAACATTGAACAGCATCAACCCCGGCGACAGTGCCCCCCTTCTTCTGTCCTGAGGCCCCGAAAAAGCTCACCTTTATAGTATAGCAGCAATGATACGGTGCTCAGAATCCCTTATAAATCAAATACTTCATGAAAAGTGACGGCTCACCCCACGTAACGGAACGGCCGAAATGGCATTGTATGCTCACGCTGGCCGATCCTGTAAAATCTCACCTTATTGCCCGGTAACGCCTACTGAACGGCCTACCTAAGCTGCAATCCGGCTCCCGAAAAGACTCACCTAACGGTGCCGTCATGCTTACTTGAGCAAATATTCGTACTGAACTCCCGCTCAATGCGCCTTCATGCCGTTCGGAGGCGAGCCATGATCCGCGAAGGAAGAGAAAACCACCGCCCCCGAAAAAGCTCACCTTTGCAGCGCCACGATACGCAGAACGCCGTCTACCTTACGTCTACTCCCGTATCGGCTCACCTTGAAAGGCGCTTAAGTCCCGAAAAACTTCACCTTGCCAAAAAATTGAGCAACGAAAGGCAGCCCCGCACGGCGACCACTACCTCCTGAAAAAGCTCACCATAATGTTTTTCAACCAAATACTCCACCGCACCAACGCTTTACTGGTTGGGGGCCCGCGCGGGTATCGTCCTGAAAAGTCTCACCTATAGCCACCAAAGCTGCGTGACCTGCCCCCGAATCCGCTCACGATGTTTCCTGTCACTCCTCACCGGACTCCCTGAACCCCATCACCGTGGCATCCCGTGAAGTCTCACCTGAGTTCCTGGAAACCCTCACCTTGTCGCCCGGAAAGCCATGCCAGACAAGGGTTTGAGCTGGCGTTAACGTTTTTAAAGATACTTCTACGTGTTTCTGTTAACTGACTCAAGAAACCCGCGAGTCTCTGAAAAAGCTATGGCATAACGCGCTACTGTGGTTACCCTGTACCACTGCAATCATCAAAGTAGCAACCGCTACGCTTTTTCTCTTTAGCTAGCCGGCGTTCTGGGAGCACCCAGCGGGGATTAACTAGCCTAACCAACTGGGCTAACCGGGCTCGTGAAACATTAAGTTAAATCCTGCGGAGTGCGCCAAGCACTTGGAACATAAGGATATTTTTGACCGCCCTATTTAATGTTTCACACCGATTCCAGTTCCTTTTACTCAAAATATGGTGATCCAACACCATGGCAGGGAGAGTAACGCTCAGTGAATAAATTGGTAGCAAATCTTACGTAGTTTGTTATGATTGCTCCAGTTGACTATGCTAGGCTTGCTCCGATGAATGATGAAGACAAGCAGGCGATACGGGACGAACTGCTAAGCTTGAAAGCGCAGGGCACCCGGCGTCGCGAATTGTCGCTGCATGCGTGTAAACGTCTATTTTTCGATCACGCGGTCCGCCCAACACTAGCCAATGTCCGGGAATTGACCGGTGTCGGCAGCGCCAGTGACATTCCGAAAGATATCGAGTTTTTCTGGGAGCGAGTGCGCGACACGTCAAAGGTGCGGATCGATGCCGGTGTACTGCCGCCAGCGCTCCACAGCACCGCTGGCGAACTGCTTCGCAGCCTTTACGATGCCGCACTTGCCGCAGCACGGGATGAACTCGCGCAAAAACGTGTCGAGATGCAACAGACTATCGCCGCAGCAGAGCAAAAAGCCCGAGATGCGCAGCTATTGTATGAGCATGCCCGTGCCGAATTACAACGGCATCATGACGCGTGGACTGGTGCAACGCTCAAAGAAGGGGAATTGGCCGAGCGGCTGGCAACCGAACGGACCATGGCCAGACGGGCGCACGAACAAGTGATCTTGCTGAAAGGCCGGTTGGCGGATAGCGAAGCAGAGATTTCGACGTTACGCAATAAAGTCGAGTCACTACAGACTGAGTTGAAAGCCCGTACTGAGCACTATGCAGCCGAGATTAAGGATGCCATCGCGAACGCTGAGCGCCGAGTCAAGCCGTTATTGGTCGAACTGGACACGCTACGTTCAGCCTCGTCTTCGTACCAAGCCGGCTTGCGTGAGCAAAGCCGTAAGGAATTCGAGCATGTCCAGCAACTAGCGGCAATCAAGGCGCGTGCCGACACGCTGCAAAACCAACTGGATACAAAGTCGGACGAAGTTGACCGATTGAGTCGGCAAATAGAGCAGTTCCGCGTACAAGCGGGCGTACCGTCGACACTTGGCAAATTGGTTGCCGACCTGGCGCTAGCTGGCCGTCTCACCCATGAGGAAATTGCGTCGATTGGTACCGCTGTTGACGGTTTCGTCGCACTGCCATCGACATGTGCGGCATGCGGTGATGCGGAGCCTGAACTGTATGAGCACGATGGACGCTTCGAATTGCAATGCCCAGCATGCGAGCGCACCTCCGGTGAAGCCCCTTCTCGGCTGTCCGCTTATAATCGATTTGCCGCTGCCGTCTCATCATCGGTATCAAGCTGAACGTGGGACAAGCGGCTTGCAACGCTGTCAGCTTGGCGGCTTACGATACAGCTAGGCTAAGCGATGCGCTGACGCAAGGCGTCACACTGCATTCAAAGGTGAGATTTTTCGGGAGCTATCATTTGGTACATTGCACTGCGGGGCGGCCGCGCTCGCATCTGAATAGGCCGTAAAAGGGCATTGCGGCGCTGGATATCTTTTGAGGTGAGCTTTTTCGGGAGATAAGGTGATATTTTACAGGACATTGATGGAAGCGCTTTCGCAGAAAACGATGGTGAGAATCTTCGGGGGCTGAGGAGTGAGCTTTTACAGGATCAGGACATGAGCCGCCACGGGGGGGACCTGAGGCCTGCCGTCTTGCTGCGCCATCCGGTTGTTCGCTGAACGCGTCCGACCACGTATCCTCGTTTGACTGGATGTCGGGGCTGAGCACGTGCCTCTGCATCTGCGTTTACCATCGACGGATCCCTGTCATCGTGCTGCTGCCTGCATAAGCATAAAGGTGAGGGTTTTCGGGGCCTATAGCAAAATCCAGGCAATTCGTTCCACATCGCGGATGTCATCTTTCCCTCGGTAATCAGTGGAACGCGATGGATTGGCGGAGAGCCGCTGGCTAGAGCCTCTCCCTTTGACATGTCAGTGTTTACGCGTCGATAGCCTTGATGCGCCGTGTACAACCAGCTGTTCAGTATCGGGATCTATCTGCATTACTAGAAAATGGCCTTTGCCGTGCGTGGCAAGGTTTGGCAAATCGTGCGCATAGGTACGACCCGCCCCCCGGAAAAATGGCAACATGGACGTTGATCGTGGTGTGACCAACAGAATCCCGTGCAAAAAATCGCAGATATGCCAACGATTGCCGACCTCGATTTAACATCGGACAACTAATGTTTGAAAAGATGGAGAGCAGCCGGCGTGAATGCGGCTTCTACGGCTAAGGTGAGGATTTACGGGAGAGGGGGAGGCTTTATCGGCGAGCTATGGTCGTGACTCGCCGACGTGGATGGGGATCACGTTGCCGTCGTTATGGGTGTACGACGACCAACAGTGCCGTGGCTTTGCCCTTGCCGGCGTTGCGGATGGCGTGCGGTTTATCTGCCGGGTAGCGTGCCGTTTCCCCCGCCTTCAGTTTGCGGCTCGACGGACCCGATTCCAACTCGATTGTGCCATGCAGCACGGTCAGGTGTTCATGCGTATGGGGCTCGTGTGCACCGGAAACTAGCGCACCGGTGGACTGCAGTGTCAATTCATACCACTCGAATCGGCCTGCCAACTCGATCGGGCCCCAGACCCGCAGCTGATATTTCGCGTCCGTGCCGGACAGCGTCGGGATGTCATGCGGGCCGGCGACCTGTATGGGATCCGCGTCATGGCTTGCCGATGCAAACAGGCGATCCAGGTTGACGCCGAGCGCATTGGTCAGGCGCCAGGCCACTGCGATTGTGGGATTGGCTTTGTCGCGTTCGATGTCGGATAGCATCGACTTCGATACCCCCGCCGCGCGGGATAAATCCTCGAGCGTCATTTTGCGTTCGTTGCGCAACCGCTGGATGTGGGCGCCAACACGGGGAGGCGTAACACCATCGTCGCTCCGCGTGCTGCCTGGCGGTTTGCGCGGGGGGTACGGCGCGCCGGCGAGCGTGGGCCGGAACTTGTCATGGATGTCTCGGTAGAGTAAATTGTTCGATATACCGAACATGGATTCGATATTGAATCGGTTCAGCAAGCCAGAATGCTTGGATGTTAACAGGCTAAGCGCTGCGGCTTGCATCGGCATTATGCATCCCACCTCAGGAGTGTTCATGAACGACGCTTATCTCGCGCACGTGCGCACTATGCTGGAGCAGATCCGTGCAGACGGATTTTATAAGTCAGAGCGCGTGATTGTCTCGCCACAATCATCGAGCATCGCGCTGGTGGACGGTGCTCAGGTGCTAAACTTCTGTGCGAACAATTATCTGGGCCTTGCTGATGACCCGCGCATCGTGAAGTCAGCAAAGGACGGCTTGGACCGGGATGGGTTCGGCATGGCGTCGGTACGCTTCATTTGCGGGACCCAATCGGTTCACAAACAACTCGAAGCGGCACTAGCCTCGTTCCTGCACACCGATGATGCTATTCTTTACTCTAGTTGCTTCGACGCAAACGGTGGATTATTCGAGACCCTGTTGACGGAGGACGACGCGGTCATCAGTGACGAATTGAATCATGCAAGCATCATCGACGGCATACGGTTATGCAAGGCCAAGCGCTTTCGATATCGGAACAACGACATTGACGACCTGCAAGCGCAGTTGCAGGCGGCCGACGCGGCCGGTGCGCGGTTCAAGCTAATTGCGACCGATGGCGTATTCTCCATGGATGGGAGCATCGCGCAGTTGAAGGCGATCTGCGATATGGCGGACCGTTATGGCGCGCTGGTCATGGTCGATGACTCGCACGCTGTCGGTTTCATTGGGGAGCACGGACGGGGCACGCCCGAGCACTGTGGTGTGCAGGACCGGGTCGACATCATCACCGGGACACTGGGCAAGGCGCTGGGCGGTGCATCGGGCGGATACGTCGCGGCCCGTGCGCCGATCGTCGAGCTGCTGCGACAACGCTCGCGGCCATACTTGTTCTCCAATACGCTCGCGCCCAGCATCGCGCATGCGTCGCTCACCGTGCTGGAATTGCTGCGCAGCGACGAAGGGGCGGCATTGCGCCGACGCGTTCGCGAGAACGGCGCCCGTTTCCGTCGCGCAATGAGTTCGCTGGGCTTTACATTGATTCCGGGTGAGCACCCGATTATCCCGGTCATGCTTGGCGATGCGCAACTCGCCGGCCGGATGGCCGAGGCATTGCTGGCCGAGGGAGTCTATGTAATCGGGTTTTCGTATCCGGTGGTGCCGAAAGGACGGGCGAGGATCCGCACCCAGATGAGCGCCGCGCACACGCCGGAACAGATTGATGCGGCCGTCGATGCGTTCGAGCGCGTCGGCCGAGCATTGAATGTCATTTGAGGAGCGCCCATGCGTGCGCTGGCGAAGCTGGAGCCGGGACCAGGCCTGACATTAACTAGGGTGAAAAAACCGGAGATCGGACATAACGACATATTAATCCGCATCGGCAAGACGGCGATCTGCGGCACCGACCTCCATATCTGGAAGTGGGACGAGTGGGCGAGCAAAACCATCCCGACTCCGATGCACGTCGGACATGAGTACGTCGGCGAAATTGTCGACATCGGGCAAGAAGTGCGAGGGTTCAAGGTGGGCGACCGAGTATCCGGCGAGGGTCATATTACTTGCGGGCTCTGCCGGAACTGTCGCGCCGGCCGGCGTCATCTGTGTCGTAATACTATCGGAGTCGGCGTAAACCGCGCAGGCGCGTTTGCCGACTATCTGGCGATTCCGGCCTTCAATGCTTTCAAGATACCGGATGACATCGACGACGAGTTGGCCGCGATCTTCGATCCATTTGGCAATGCAGTGCATACGGCGTTGAGTTTCAACCTTGTCGGTGAGGACGTGCTGATCACCGGTGCGGGGCCGATCGGCGCAATGGCCGCGGCAATCGCCCGCCATGTTGGTGCCCGCAATATTGTGATCACGGACGTCAACGAATACCGACTCGAGCTTGCCAAGAAGATGGGCGCAAGCCGTACTGTCAATGTGTCGCGCGAATCATTAACGCAGGTTATGCACGAACTCGGCATGACCGAAGGATTCGACGTCGGACTCGAAATGTCGGGCGCGCCGAGCGCGTTTACATCGATGCTGGAGCATATGAATCACGGTGGCAAGATTGCGCTGCTGGGGATCCCGCCGGCAAGCACTGCGATCGATTGGAACCATGTGATCTTCAAAGGACTGGAGATCAAGGGGATATACGGACGCGAAATGTTTGAAACTTGGTACAAGATGATCGCGATGCTGCAAAGCGGGTTGGACTTGTCGCCGATCATTACGCACCGCTTCCCCGTGGAGGCATATCGCAGTGGTTTTGATGCAATGTTGTCCGGACGCAGTGGCAAGGTCATCCTGGATTGGACGGCGTAGTCGATTCTGCAGGGCGTATGAACCGAGGTTCCCCGCTGGGGATGCGGTAAAGTGCGTGTTTTCCGGCCCTGGCTTGCCTTTGGAGAAAGCATGCCTATTCGAACGATGTTTCAGCATCGCGATGCTCGCGTGCGCGTCAGCTTGACGTTGTTGTGCATAGCGATATCCGGATTCGGGGCGCCGCGTGCCTACGCCGGCTGGTGTGACCAGGGTATATGGATCGACGCAATGCTGAGGTCGTACCATATTGATCCCGATCCGTCGAAGCGCTTCGAGCAGTTTAATCCGGGGGGCGGCGTCGAGTGTTATTTCTCGCCGCAGTGGGGTGTGACGGCAGGGTACTTTCGCAATTCGATTCGGCGTCCATCGTTCTACGGCGGTGCTGTATGGGCACCGGAGTTTGTCCATTGGAGATGGTTTCGGGTTGCCGCGATGGGTGGCGTGATTTCCGGCTACAACTACGGTCGTTGGGGAATGGGACACAATCGGACCGTCGGGCCGGTTCTGGCCCCCGTACTAATGGCGAATTTCAAGCGTGTTGGCGCGAATTTCATTTTGATTCCGCCGATACCGTCGGAGAAACTGCCGTTCACCGTGGGGTTCCAAATAAAGGTTCGTGTCGATTGAATCTCTAACGAAATCCAATAGAGGCCGCCGCCTGCGAATTTGAAGATCTGCGGGCACAGGCTAGTAGCCGATCATCGTGCATTCAGGTGAGATTTTTGGGGGAGTGCTATCGGTGTGACCGATGTCGCCCGGACGCTTGGGTTGACACGAAGGCGACAGTCATCGTCCCGCGTTACCCCCACCGTCGGAAGTCGCTGGTATTTTTCCATCTCTTTTTAAATCTTTCGATTGCTGGCTCCATTACCAACGTGGACGAAACCAAGATCCTTGGAACGGGAGAATGCTCGCCGCCACGTCGCTGCAGCGCGACGCGACGAATCGGTGGCGCTTGAGTACAGCAGCGTAGACCTGCTGCGTCATGGTCGATTTGCAGCCGGATATTGATAATTGGGCCCGTAGGGCACAGACTTCAAACCGCGTGGAAGCGTCACTGCGGTCGCGGACCGGCTCGGTTGCGGCACTGGTATTACCGATTCATATAGTCAATAACGAATATTTGATTTCCGCGCACGAGGTGCCTCTCATAGACTGCTCTTAACTCTTGAATACGCAGGAGTTGTTGTGAGCATCGAACCGGTCACCGCGTCGCCCCAACCCCGCTTGTTACGGCACTACATCGATGGTGAGTTCGTGGTGGGTGATGTCACGTTCCAGGACTTGAGCCCGGTCGACGGCTCGCAGGTTGCGTTGGTCTGCGAAGCTGACGCGCACGCCGTGGACCGCGCGGTGCGAGCAGCATGGACGGCCCAACTAGCCGGTTGGCGTGACACGAGGCCGGCGCAGCGGGCGGACTGGCTGTACCGGATTGCTCAGGGCATCGAAGCGCGCTTTGATGCATTCGTTGCCGCGGAAGTGGCGGACACCGGCCGTCCGGTTGCTCAAGCGCGGGCGCTGGATGTGGCGCGGGGCATCGCTAATTTCCGCATGTTCGCTGACTTGGTGCGTACCGCAAACAGCGAGTTTTTCGAAACTCATATGGCGGACGGCGGTGAGCTAATCAATTATGTGACGCGCAAGCCGCTCGGTGTGGTGGGCATCATTTCGCCATGGAACCTGCCGCTGTTGTTGCTGACGTGGAAGGTGGCGCCCGCGCTCGCGATGGGCAACTGCGTGGTGGCCAAACCATCGGAGGAAACGCCCGGCTCGGCGACACTGCTGGCCGAGGTGATCCATGAAGTCGGCTTGCCACACGGGGTATTCAACTTGATCCATGGTCATGGGCCTAACGCGGCAGGCGAGTTCTTGTCCCGTCATCCGGACATCAGTGCAATCACATTCACTGGCGAGTCGCGCACCGGCAGCACCATCATGAAGACGGTTGCCGATGGCGTGAAGAACATCTCGTTCGAGTTGGGTGGCAAGAACGCAGCGGTCGTGTTCGCTGACGCCGATTTCGATGCTGCGGTCGACGGTGTGGCCAAATCGAGCTTCACGAACGCCGGGCAGGTCTGCCTGTGCAGCGAGCGAGTGTACGTCGAGCGGCCGATCTTCGAGCGCTTCGTGGCCGCACTGAAGCAAAAGGCGCAGGCGCTGCGCGTGGGCGCGCCGGAGGATCCGACCACTACGATGGGGCCGTTGATTTCACAACACCATCGCGACAAGGTGCTGTCGTATTTCCGGTTGGCCGTCGAGGAAGGGGCCAACGTGGTGACCGGCGGCGATGTCCCGCATTTCGGCGATGCCCGGGATCGTGGCGCATTCGTAAATCCGACCATCTGGACAGGCCTGCCGGATACCGCGCGCTGCGTGACCGAGGAGATCTTTGGGCCGGTTTGTCATGTGGCGCCGTTCGACAGTGAGGAGGAGGTGATTGGCCGCGTCAACCATAGCGCCTACGGTCTGGCGGCAAGCGTCTGGACGACGCGCCTGGCCCGAGGCCACCGTGTCGCGCGCCAGATCGAGACTGGCATTGTGTGGGTCAACACGTGGTTCGTGCGCGACCTGCGCACGCCATTCGGCGGTGCCAAGCTGTCGGGCATCGGTCGCGAAGGCGGTCGACATTCACTCGACTTCTACTCTGAACTTACCAATGTTTGCGTGAAGATCGGATAAACGCACGAAATACGGAACCGTTATGACTGAATCGACTTCTCAAGGCCGCGTTGTGCCAGGCAAGGCCACGCCGCGCGGCCGATTTCCGCACCTGCAGCGTGCCGGTGACTTCTTGTTCGTGTCGGGCACCAGCGCGCGCCGTCCCGATAATACGATCGTCGGCGCGTCGGTCGATGCGCTCGGTACGGTCAACCTGGACATTCGGGCACAGACCCGGGCGGTGATCGAGAATATTCGCGATATTCTGCGCGCCGACGAGGCCGAACTCTCGAATCTGGTCGACATCTCGGCGTTCCTGGTCAACATGAATGACTTTGGCGGATACAACGAAGTCTATGGCGAGTTTTTTGACGAAACTGGCCCAACCCGCACGACCGTGGCCGTCCATCAGCTACCCCACCCGCACCTGCTGATCGAGATCAAGGCTGTCGCGTATGCGCCGCGCCAGCGTTGAGGGCGGGCGTCAGGAACGGAGTGCGGGACGTCTGGCACGTCGGCTATGCCGGCGTGACGCGGCGGCGGTACCGTGCATCAATAGAGGAAACCAACATGCTGGGATATGGGACGCCGTTCAACTTCCAACGCTGGATTGACGAACACATGCACTTGCTGCAGCCGCCGGTGGGCAACCAGCAAGTCTGGCAGAACAGCGACTTGATCGTGACGGTCGTGGGCGGTCCGAATCATCGTACCGATTACCACGACGATCCGCTCGAGGAGTTTTTTTACCAGCTGCGCGGCAACGCGTATCTGTATCTGTGGATCGACGGTCGCAGGGAGCGTGTGGACCTAAAAGAAGGCGACATATTTTTGTTACCGCCGCATGTGCGGCATTCGCCGCAGCGGCCCGAGGCCGGCAGCGCGTGCCTGGTGATTGAGCGTCAGCGGCCACCAGGACTGCTCGACGGGTTCGAGTGGTACTGCGACGCGTGCTATCACCGGGTGCATCGGGTCGAGGTCCAGCTCAAGAACATCGTGACCGACCTGCCGCCGTTGTTCGACGCATTTTACGGCTCCGAAGACAAGCGGCGATGTCCGCAGTGCGGCCAATTGCATGCGGGCAAAGCCGCTTAATTAACCGAACTTGATTGGATTGCCACACTGACTCGCGATGAAGCTTCGAATCGACATGCATTCTCATTTCTTCCCGCGCATCACGCGAGAAGAGGCGGCGCGCTTGGACGCCACACATGCCCCCTGGCTGAATATCGATGCAGATGGCCAGCATGGCATGATCATGACGGGGGACCGGTCATTCCGGCCGGTGTACCGTGCGCTGTGGGATCCGCGCACGCGTATCGCCGAGATGGACGAACGCGGCATCGGCATCCAGATAATGTGCGCAACGCCGGTGATGTTCGGCTATCGCTACGACGCCAGGGTGGCCGACGAATGGGCGCGACGGATGAACGATCTCGCGCTGGAAATGTGCGCGTATGCACCGGACAGGTTGATGGCGCTGGCGCAGGTGCCGTTGCAGGATGTCGAGCTGGCATGCCGCGAGGCGACGCGCGCGTTCCGTTGCGGACACCACGGTGTGCAGATCGGTAACCACCTCGGCGCGCGTGACTTGGACGACGAGCAACTGGTCACGTTTCTCACACACTGCGCAAACGATGGGATTCCGGTGCTGGTTCATCCGTGGGACATGATGACCGATGGCCGGATGAAGAAATGGATGCTGCCGTGGCTTGTCGCCATGCCAGCGGAGACGCAGTTGAGCATGGTGTCGTTGATTCTCTCCGGTGCCTTTGAGCGTATCCCGGCTTCATTGAAGCTGTGCTTTGCGCACGGCGGCGGCAGCTTTGCGTTCTTGCTCGGTCGCGTGCAGAACGCGTGGGAAAACCGGGATATCGTCCGTGAGAATTGCCCGCACCCGCCGCTGTCATACTTGAATCGGTTTCATGTAGACAGCGCGGTCTTCGATCCACGTGCGCTGAAAATGCTGGTCGATACAATGGGGGAGGACCGGGTGCTACTCGGCTCCGACTACCCGTTCCCGCTCGGGGAGCAGTTGATCGGCGAACTGGTTGCGACGCATCCGGAACTGAGCGATGACGCGAAGAGCAAGATTCTCGGTCAAAACGCGTTGCGCTTTTTTGGTTTGTCGGAGCTGGCCGCCGTATAGGTGAACAAGCTTGCCGCCCTTTAAAGCAGCAAGCCCGACGTGATCTTGACTGCCAACATCGGGTGCCAGGCCCATCTGAATGGCGCGGGGCGCACGTCGGTCATCTATTGGATCGAACTTGTCGACGCGTCGCTCGGCTAGAGTCGGTCGGCAGTGTGGCGCGGCTCCCCGTGTGTCCGACGAATTCTCGATAAGCGCGGTGGCAGTCTTACTCGTCGGTATTGTTATTCGGAATCGTGACGCGGCGCTTTCGGGTGACCACCACCGGTCGGGAAGCGGTGCCTGCTGACGCACCCGCGCGCGGGAGGACCGACAGGCGGGACGTCGGCCCCCCGCGGACGGGTCCGGCGCCGCGGCCCGATGTTGAGGGTCGGGCGGCACGGCTGTCGGGCGTGTCGTGCTGGACCGTCGAAATCGCTTTCTTATAGATGACCTGCATGCCGCCAGGGGTACGAAGCATCACGACGTATTGATCGAATGATTCAACATGGCCGACGATACGGATGCCATTGACCAAGTAGATCTGGACGCGCTTGCGTTCTTTGCGCGCTGAATTGAGGATGTCGTTTTGCGACAGGCCGGATTCTGACGCCATGCGTTGTGCTGAGCGTGCGTAGTGATCGATGCCAGGTGCATGACCACTGGAGGTTGATGGATACGGAACGCGGCGAAGTGGAACCACGGTTCAAGCCCAAATGGTATCAGACTGGCGGCGCGCCGGGGCGGCACGCTTTTTATCGCGCTCCGGCGCGGCGGTTATCCGGTGCTTACTTCGCACCCGTGGCCATTGATCACCGCCGGCAGGTCCCGTGCCAGCCAGCCGTCAATCTCGATGCCGATCCTGTAGTGCAGTGCGTGGTTTTGCCAGTGTAACGAGAACAGGCCATGCGCCATCCGTGTGAGGAATGCCGCGTGTCAGTGCGATGTGGTTCTCGCCATCCGCGACCGGCCGTGTGATAGAGCGGTGTGCGAAGATTACCCGGGTACCGATGCGCGCGCATAGCTCAGCAGCGTATCCTTGCCCGCGCCGGATGACCCCCTGACGTAAATGACACATGGTCCGTGCCGTTGTGCTCATCGCGCGTGCCTGGTGGGGGCTAACGGGATCCGCTGCAACAGTTCGAGAGACGCGCCGGGGCCGGTGTCACGCCAGGTCCGCATCGGAAAGGCGTCACCAGGATTGCGTACTAGCCGTAACGGCGCTGCGCATCGGCGGCGGTTGTCGTTTTGAGGCGACAACCGATGCGAAGCCACGACCGGTTAAGCGAGGTGGCGCGCTAGGGACAGCCCAGCACAGCGTCAATATCATCAAATGCGGCGTCGCTAATGTTGCTAAGCGGATAGAATGCCGCTCATGTCCATCCAGCACGCCCTCCTTACGTCGCTGCTCGAAAAGCCAACCTCGGGTTACGACCTGGCGCGCCGCTTCGATCGCTCGATCGGCTATTTCTGGCACGCCACGCACCAGCAGATCTATCGCGAACTTGCCCGCATGGCGACCGTCGGATGGGTGGCGTCCGTCGATGACGTGAACGATCCGGCAAGGCGCAAGAAGTGCTATCAGGTACTGCCGACCGGTAGGGCAGAACTCGTGCGGTGGATCCGCGAGCCTTTGGACGACAGCGACCGGAACTGCCGGCAAGCGTTCCTAGTCAAGCTTCGTGCGGCCGCTGTGGTTGGCCCAGACGGGCTGGGGGAGGAGCTGGCACGACTGCTCGAGCAGTGGCAGGCCCGCCTCGACACCTACCGGAACATCGAGCAGCGGGATTTCTCCGCCCCCGTCCTCTCGACGAAGCAACGCCTGCAACACGCGGTGCTGCGGTACGGCATCCGTGCCGAAGAAACCTGGATCGAATGGGCGCACGACATCGTGGCACTGTTGCACGAACTCAGCCACTGAACGCATCGCGCGCGATGCTGCGCGATCGGGCACGAACGCGCAGCATCGGTGTCGCGCTTGTCGATTAAATTCGCGAACTAGCCTCATTGCTGCCTTTACCACGCCTTGTCCCCTTGGCGGCCGCGCGCGGCTTGCCCATGAAGGTATGGGATCCATCGCGACGCAGCCGGTCGAACGTGATCCCGGACATCGAGACGTCGACCAACGGCTTGATATTGACATCGGTTGCAAAGCGGTGGTGAACCACTTCGTTCTCGTCGACCCGAGCCGCGCCCACGTTGGCATCCACAAGTAGCAGCGCCGTCGCCAGGCCTCTTGCCCACGGGGACAGGATCGGAGCAGACTCATGGGCCTCGCTACGTTCTTTCGTGATCAGGGAAGCCAATCTCCACGAAGTGGGATCGGCCAGGATCTGCTCGCGTTTGGCCTCGATGACCTGTTTCATTTTAGCGAGGTCTTTCGCGGACACGCGTTCTCGCGAGCCGGCCTCCCAAGGACGCAGGTAATGTTGCTCGAAGTGCGCCTGCAACAGGTTGATCTGTTCCGCAGCCGGGTCCGTCAGCGCATAGCGATGGATATGGCTGTGCATTTGCCTCGTCCCGTTGCCCAGCTCCAGCACGTTTTTTACCGCGCTGGCCACCTGGTTCGCTAGCGGCTCGGTAGATTGAGCCCGTTTCTGTTCGAGATACGTGCCAACCGCCTTGATTCCGGTATCGTCATGGTCGCCATCGTGGTCAAGCAGCTGGCGCGTCGCATATTCATATGCGGTTGCGTCCGGGAAATCGACATCCAGAAAGCAGGCGCGCGGGTCGATTTTGCCGTGGTGGGTTTGCAACTTGCGCGAAAGCGACACCTTCACCTGGTAGATTTGTTTGTCCCATAAGCGTTTGGAGGTTGGGCCGGTGCTGACACCGCTCTTCGGGCTGCTCGAGGTGGTGGCTGAAATGGAAGCGCCGACCTTGGCCTCTATCTTGACTTCGATGCTGCGCTCCGTGTGCCGCTTTTCGGTTGACATGCGGCCGGAGTCGCTGCGAGACGTCGATATGCTGTTCACGTGCTTGCCAGACACCGGGACGGAAGCGCTGACGGACGTACTGAGCGGTGCCGGAAGCCCGATGGGAACGCCGGTGCTGACGAGGGGTCCCATCGACGCGCCATGACGTTTTTCGTCCACGGTGCCTTCGATCCATCCGACGGACACATCGCGCGCGCCGACCAGCGATTGCGCCAGTGTGTTCCAGCATTGCTCGCTGGTGCCGCGTGATTCGGCTGCGGCGCCGGCGGGTGATAGGCTCTTCATAGTGTCGAGGATGTGATTCATGCTAGCTTGCATGGCTTCGTCGTCGTAGCCGGAACCGTCCTCCTTTAGTTGACGGGCCACTTGAACGAGGATGCCGCGGGGGCGCGCGTGCTCCGAATCGTAGAATTGCACACCGACGGTGCCACCGGCAAGGCTGCCTGGTAACGAGGCGCCGACCAGTACACCGACGCCCGCGCCGTCGCCCGTCGCATGGGCCGTGCCGATAAAAAGCCAGGCGTGCTGCTCGGTACACCCCATTTGCACCGTGGCCTTGCGTTTGCGTGAGCGCTTGGCGTTGATGCTTGGGACCACCACGGGTAAGGGTACCGGGCTCGCTTGGGCGGCTTGGCTTACCGCCGCTGTTACCGACGCTGATACCCGTTCTGTCGTGACGGCGAGCTCGCCTCCGTCACTGAATTCGACCGCCATGCCGGGACGCAGTGACGGCACGATGTGTTTTAGTGCATCCCAGCCGCTATCGGTTGCGTCAGCAACAGCAGTCGTGACCGACTGAGTCGCGGTCGATGCCGCACGGGTCAGCTCGGAAGCCTCTGCAATCGAAGCCGCTGACGCGTCGTCTGGCGCCGAGGCCTGCATGTCAGCAGCGCTAGACTTCTCGGCGGCTCTGCTGGCGCCTGACGGGATGCGGGTTGCGATCATCGGGGCTTTCATGGCTCCGCGGATCCGCTGTATAAGGTGGGAGCCACAATGTTCGCGGTCCCTGAGCGCGACTTCCGACACAAACTTGTTCAAACGGTGCGATGCCTTCGCTTTATCGGTTTCGTGCAAGCCTGGTCGCTGATTGAAAAGTGCGGCAACCTTGGCAGGCACGACTTTTCCTATAATCGAAGTTACGACCTTTCTAACATTATTCAACCGGCCCGATGCCTTCGCCTTGTCCGTTCCCCGGCCGCTTTCATGGAAGCGCTGTTGCCAGTCAAATAATGCCTCTTTTTCGCTGGGCGCGAGTGTTCTAATGAACGAGGCGAAGCGGTCCTCTGGCGTGGAACCACTCGTGCTGTGCGGGTGTTCGGTTTGATCGAAGTATTTCTTGGCGATGGCAAAGACCTGGCT
The DNA here is from genome assembly GCF_037477895.1 of Mycetohabitans endofungorum. Taxonomy (NCBI): domain Bacteria; kingdom Pseudomonadati; phylum Pseudomonadota; class Betaproteobacteria; order Burkholderiales; family Burkholderiaceae; genus Mycetohabitans; species Mycetohabitans endofungorum. The sequence continues at coordinate 715,490 of NZ_CP132745.1, read as the reverse complement.
GGCCAGTAGCGTGGCTTTGGCGTCCTGCCCGTTCATTGCCAAGTGACTTTGAAGCCACTGCTGACGCTTGGCGGTTCCCGATGGCGATGGGTCGTCAAAATCGAGCGCGGCGTGCACCGACGTCGCGTGACCGTCGCGCTGCTGAGCTAAGCGTACGTGGTTCTCGATCCACTCGGCCGTATCTAACAGCACGTGGAGCATGTCCCGATTCGCGCTGCGGGACAGCTGCGCGCACTTCTCTGCGCGCAGCTTGAGCAGCGTCTCAAAGCCGTATTCCGTACGCGCGAGCACGCGAGCTGTTTCCCATGACGCGCGCCACGCTTGCCGCTGATCGGGCAAATGGGCGCCGCCCACTGCGGCGGATGCGTCGTGGAACGGCTGATCGAAGTTCAACGCGCGCAGCTGCCGCAGCACCATCGTGGCTGTCGTGCTGTCGCGTAGACCCGCTTCATGCATCGCAAACAAGACCAGCTGGGCGCGCGCGGCGCTTACCTTGCCTGTGCCGTCATCCAATCCTGTATGGAGCTGGTGCGCCAGTTCGGCTGTTGCCAGGTTCGGGCCTGGATAGTTGGCTTCGACAAGATGGTTCAGCAACTGCGCGCGCGTCCAGAGGCGCGGTTCGTCGACACCTAGCACGCCTATCGTGTCGATGCTGTAGCCGGGCGTGTCGTAATCTGCTGGCGTGACTCCGATCGCACGGGCCGGTATGGCGGCTCCCACCGACGGACGGGGCTGCTTTCCGCGAAGAGGAGCGCCGATTTTAGAACGCAGCTCGTGCAGGGCAGCCGTGCGTCGTGACGTGGCAGCAGGCTTGGGAGCGGTGGATCCGAGCGATTTTTTGCGATTGGATTTCGGGCCGGCGTGCTCAACCGCCGGGGACGCAGTGTACACGACGCCTGAGGAGGGCGAAACGATCACATTGGCGGGCATGGTCGGCGCTGGCTGAAAATGTCAACGGCTTCACTATTGCACTCCGGTGTGTCATATCGTCACGTTTAGCGCTCCGATGGCGCATCGAACGAAGTGTGCCACGGGTTTCCGGTGGTGTTTTCATCGATGCGCCAGAACGGCGCATCGGCGTTGGCGGCGAGCCACTCATTGACTTTCAGCATCGCTTGGCCGGCAATGCCGATGTCCCGTATCAAGCGTGAATCGATCAACCTCGACAGCGATGCATCGAGTACCGCGTTGTCCGGCATTGACGCCAGCTGTGGTATCCCCCTTAATCGATACAGCACTTCATCGTATGTCACGGCGTGCTCGAAAGTGGCTAGGCTGCGTAATATGACGTGCTCTAATGAGCCCAATTGGGCCATGCACTGCCGGATAAGCGGCAGGAACGCCGCCGCGCCGGGCGCTGCCATGCTTGCGTGGCCGGTATTGATGTTGCCGGCGGCCGGACGCATCGTGTCGGCCAGCGTCGCCAGCGCTGTCTCGAGCGACTCCCCGACACGAATCCGCTGCGCGAGTACAAACGCGGCCAATTCCAATGCGAGCGGCATGCCCTCGGCCAGTGCCGCGACCCGCGCCGCCATCGCGATGGCCTCCGGGCTTGCGTTGGCGTACCACATCGAACCGGCAGCTGTCGGCGGGCGTCTTTGTTGCGTGGCGCCGCGCGGGCTCGTCAGGATGTGCAAACGGGCGAACAGTAATTGAAGCGCGTCGCATTGCGGGATCAACGATGAAGCGCCACAAGAAGGGGAGGGCGTCTGTAACGGCGATATGCGCACGACGTGTTCGGCGCGTATGCCCGGCGCATCCGTGGCTGTTACGATCACGCACGCTCCTGGCGCTGCGTCGATCAGTCTATTGATGTACCGAGTCGTTTCGACAGGTAGTCCGTTTACGTCATGGATCAACAGCATCATACGGCGCGGCTTGAGCCATTCGCGCAAGTATGGGCCCGGCGCGTCGCCGCGGTACGCTTCGATGTGCGATGCTCGAATACATGCTCGGGCAAATGCATCGACGTGCTGCTGCGGCGCGCAGTGCACAAGGGCGGCGCCGTGTGGATACAACGCGCCCAGACGGCGGACTAGCTCCAACGCGACGCGTGTCTTGCCTATGCCCGCTGGGCCGGTTAGTGCGACGACGCGGGCCGTTGGAACCACTGCCAACAACTCTGATATTTCGGCATGGCGCCCGACAAACGGTGTCGTACCGTGCGGCAGCATCAAGGTTGTCCGGGTTTGCGGCGCGCCGGCCGCCTCTTCGGAAAACGGCTCGGCCTGTGCCGATTCGACGCGAGGATGAGGCGGTGCCTGAGCGGTGCTTGCGCTTCCCATCGCCGTGACGGCGCCGTCGCCAGACGGTGCTTCGGGCGCAAGCGTTACGGAACGTTGCTCGCCGGTGAACCGGTATCCCTGGCCTCGGACCGTCGCGACCAAGTGCTCATCGCTGCCGAGCGCGCGCCGCAGTGTGGCAACCTTCGACTGGATCGAGTTGACGCTGATGTCCGCGTTGTGCCATACCTTCTCGCGCAATTCACCGGTGCTGACTGTGCGGCCGTTGGCCTCCAGTAGTATTCGAAGGATCGTGAGCGATCGGGAGCCGATCGTGACCGGTTTGCCGTCTACGTTCAGTTGTGCCGGATCGAGGATCAGTTGGTATCGCCCGAATGCGATAGCCACCATCGCGGGTTGAGTTGACATCGATGCAGGCTTTCCCTATAGGTGTGTCGACGGTCCACGCGAGCGCAGTGAAGTGAGCCTATGGACGGAAATTGAACAGTGATAGTGACGAACTACGCGCAGGCAACAGTATGTTGTAATTGCGTATCGTACTGTTATATCAAAATAGATGGCATGCTCGGATAGGCGCAGCTTACGCACGCAGCCACGTGAAATCGCCTGCCACGATGCCTTCGAACATCTCGTCCGTCGATTCGATGATGTTACGCCGCCAGTAATGACCGTGCTCAGCGTAATGGGACAACAGGTCGGCTAGGGTCTCGCCGTCCAGGTCGGGATCCATCGGTATTCTAATGATGAGGATGATGCCGCCGGTATCGGTGTCCAGACCCATTTGAGCCTGATCTTGCGCGTAGATCAGCAAGTTGGCTTCGAGCATCAACCGGAATACGTTCAGCGTGCGGCCTGCGGTTACTGTGCCGAAATGGAAGTTTAGGTAGATTGCGTCTAGGTCGTTGTCGAAGTATTCGAGGCGTACGTCGTAGCCTTGGACTTCTATGGTCCGCGTTTCCAGCACGTATTCTGGATCGGCGAGCCCGACGACATCGCACAGTTCGCGAACTAGTTCCCCGTACCGTTCGCCGTTCATTGGGGACCATTCATTTGAGGTACATTGGGAGACAGTAGACCAGTGCGCATCAAATGCGCACTGACCAATTATATTATATCTGTTTGCTGCCGACCTCCTTGACGGCTTGCGACAAATTCTCCTGGAATTGGCATGCCATAGAATTCAACTGACTCTCAGTGATCATGTTGGCGTACTCTCGCATCTCAGCATTGGCAGCCGTTTGGGTCGTCTTGCCCGCGGCGGCACTCGTGCCAAAATGGGCCAGCGACTCTGCTGTGCTGGCAATGTTAGTGCCGTGGTTGATTCCACTAGGGATGTTCATATATCACTCCATTTGATCAATAGTCGGATAGAGAAGCGACAATGAGTCAGCCGGTGCTTCGCTTCTCGTGCAGCTGCGCGACGATCCGGCTCGCCGCGAGAAGACCGCGATAAAGTTTAGCCAAGCTATCGCGATCTACTTCGGTTTCACCTGTATCCTCGGCAATCCGGCGCGCGGTGGCATCAAGTGCCGAGCGGATCGTTTCGACCTTGGACGCATCGGTGAGGATTTTGGGCAGATCATTGAAATCTGCTGCGCATGCTTCCAGTGCTTCGTACATGGATATTCTCCTGCTCTATTTACCGACTTGAGGTCGCTGCGACGCAGTGGCTTGAATCGCCGTGCCGGTTGCATCCTGGCCTAATGGGACAGGAACGTTATCCGGACGGATGCCGCCACTTTCCGGGGTTTCGGACTGGTCATTCGGCTGCTGCGCAATGTATATGTGCTTCGTGCCGTCAGGGGCCTGGGCATACTGGATCGCGTCGGAGGCGATCATTTCCGAGTACGTCGAGGGCAGCAAATCCTTGTCAATGGTCGTGATGTGAGTGCGCAGCGTTCTAACATTTCCGTTCAAATCGTGCCTTACCCGCTCGAGTGACTCCCGGAATTGTTGGGGGTCAGCGACCTTCGCCGTCACGTCAAATACACCGTTTCCTGCGTAGGTGATTTGGACGCCTGGTGTACCGAGCGATTCAGCAATGCTGCGTGCATCGACCTCGGCCACGTCATACTGCCGTAGTGCGATGCCGGCTGCGGCACGTTGCAGAAGCTCGCGTGTATTGGCATCTTCCGCGGGTGTCTGAACCATCCCTGTGACCCGAATAACAGATCCGGATACCTGTGCACGTAACTCCGTCAACTTCTGCTCCGCGAGCAAATGATTGATGTGCTGTGCAAGATCGTTGATGTCATGCCTGCGGGCAGCTCGGCTGTCCTGCGCCGACATTAATAGCGCACTGAGCCCAATGATCATGCCGATCGCCGTACAGGCAAGCGTGATGCCTGCGATTTTGCGATGGCGGGCACGTTTCGCTTCGCGTTTTTCTTGGTCCGGTTTAACCAGCAACGTCGATAGTAGTTCGACGTCCGACGGCCATAGGGAATCTGCCGGGCCAACGCAGATGACGGTATCGTCGAATTGCATCGGCACGAAGTCCAGCAGCAGAATCAACTCCTCGTCCTGCTGGGTGACTTCTGACGAGAGTGTGGTCGTGCGTTGGTCTAGCGCCTGTCCCAGCGTTTTTGCATGTTGCTCAATAGGTTCGTCGCGGGTTACGGCGTGATGCGCGTTGACATTATCGCCGTTTGCCGGTGCTGCGCCGCGTCGTGCATGTACTGTGTCTTGCGAGTCGACCGTCAAGACAAGCTCCGCACCAGTCCAGTCGGACAATCGGATGTCGGCGTCATCGTCTGCTGCCAGCCGATATGCGCCGGGCACCAGCTTCAGCTGGGCTCCTGCGTGGATACCGGTGAGAATACGTAACAGCTTCATGATCGTCAATTTCCGATGGGTCGACGTACATTCGCCTTTGGGCGCGATATTGGCTTGCAACTACTCTAACGCGGCGGATTAGAAAAGCAATGCGCAACGCGAACCGGATGTGGATTACGCGAAGCTCACATCGGCTAGTGGTGAAAGCCGGCGCTATGCCAAGGTGTCGACGTGTAGGGCGATCGTCGAAGCAATTCGCAGTTCTTGGTAACACTTCGCACGTTTAAGTTGGCTCGGTGTTCTCGGCCGCAGTGCATTGAACGCGATCAGCGGCATCATGGGATTGAGCCGCTGTCCGCGATTCAACTCGCCGGCGTAGCTCTGTGGGCTAGATGAAGCGGGTTTCTGTCGGGTATTGACCAACATTTCGATCACATGCTGTAGTGGCAGCGGTTCCGGCGGCAGGCGGGCTTGCAGGTCCAGACACTCGCTCATCAAATGATAAATATCGGCATCGATGCTTGTGTGTGGGTTTTTCTGCGACTGGTCAACCAGGTCCCGTAGTTTCGCGATTAATACGCGCATCACATCATTGCTGGCGATCGTCTTACCCGATCGGGTCAACTCGTGCAGTGGACCTGCGTCGAGCCCCGGTATGCCGACACGTCGAGTAGTCCTGTTGTGCCGAAAGCCGGGAACTTTGCTTTGGGCGTCGACGTCCTGCTCTTCTTGGTCACGCTGTCCCCTTCCATGGCCACTGCCACCGTCTGATCCGTCACGCTGTCCAATACCCGTGATGTGTGCCGGCGTATCCGCTGCGCGATCTTCTGACCCATCCTCCTCGTTTTCCAGCAGGCTTGTCCTGCTGCGCGCCCGGCGGCGAGTCAGGCGCGCCGACGAACGTATCGATGCCAGCAAGCGTGCTCGGGCGGCTGCCCGTCTTACTTGCTGCGCGTTGGTCTGCGCGGTATCGGAATGGGCGAACACAATGGATCCTCGATGCAAGACCGCCTTGCGGGGCCGTCGCGCAGGTGTACGGACGCGCTGATGGACGGATGATCCGGTCAGACCGCCTGCATGATCTGGAGGAGCTGACTTGCGGATGCTTGTCATTGTGGTATGGCGACCTGAAACACTTCGTTAGCAAACTGGAGTACTGTGGCGGCGGAAACGGGCGCTCCGACAACGATCGCAATCGTTACAGCGATGAGCTTCACTCCGTGGGACAACGCCTGGTCCTGCATGGATGTGATCGCTTGCAGGAAAGACACAGCCAACCCCACCGCCGCGGCGACGATGACGATCGGTAGGGACACGTACATGCATAACAGCATGCCGTGCATCGTTAGCCGGATCAGTGTATTGATGTCCATGGCGGCGCCTAGCGATATGTCAGAATCAATCCGTGGATCAGCGTTGACCAGCCATCCATCACGACGAACAGCAGTAGCTTGAAGGGTATTGCAACGTTGGTCGGCATGACCTGGTTGAGTCCCATCGCGAGCAGCACATTGGCGATGATCAGGTCGATGACCACAAAGGTAATATAGAGAAGAAACCCGATCTTAAAAGCGTCGGTCAACTCGGACAAGGTGAATGCCGGAGCCAGTACGATAAAATCGTCCTCACGGAGGCTGTCGGCCACCTCCTTGGGCCAGATGACAGTCGCCGTACGCATGAAAAAGCGCTTTTCCCTCTCGTTGGCGTGTTGTTTCAGGAATGCACGGAATGGCTCCTGCGCCGCACCGAATACTTGCACGACCGACTGGGAGGGGGTGCCGGCATTCGGCTGGTTTTCCAGTTGCTTTGCTGCAGCCATGCCGATGGGGGCCATGACGTAGAGCGAAACAAGGATCGCAATACCGTTGAGTACCATGTTCGGTGGAACTTGCTGTGCGCCAAGTGCGTTGCGCAGCAGGCTGAGTACCACGACAATCTTCGTATATGACGTGATGACGACGGCGACGAGGGGGACGATGCTGATTGCAAGAACAATCAGCATCAAGCTCGTCAGTTCACTGGGCTGGAGCATTGCCTTGCACCATTCGGAGGATTCGGATGCCGAGATGATCACCGACGCTGACGAGTTCCGCGTAGCCTATCGTGCGCCCATGGGTGACAAGTTTGATTTGGACAGCGTCCACCGGATTGGGCAGCTCAAGGACGTAACCGGCGCGCAATGCGCAGATTTCGTGCAACGGCAGTGCGATGGTGTCGATCTCCAATTGAATCGGCAGCTCGAGTTGATCGACGCAGGCAGCCTCGTCGCGCGCTTCGGCGGTAAGTGTGTCGTTGGCGAGCGACTTATCGACATGTTCGGTCATGTACGGGTCCTTCAAAATAGAAAGCGTCTGGCCGCCTATTTCGGCTTGTGCGTGGAGGCGGACGAGCCCGGGCGTACCCCACGCGACGGTCGTATGGACTGGAGCGTGGTGGCCGGCTATCAGCGGCTCGACATCTGCTGATACCGCGCGCAGGATGACGTCGCCAGGAGCAAGTCTGTCCAGCGTGGACACTGTCAAGGTCTTGTATCCGATGATCAGCCTGCCTGGCACGCGGACTTCGGCGAGCGGGTGACCGCTGTGCGACGGGCGCTGAGCGGCGGTCGTAGCGTGCTGGTCCAAGCAGTGCTGCATCAACTGCAAGAGCGGAGCATCCGGTACGACGATTACCGCGTGGGTGCGGCCGTGATGGACAAACGTCATCCGCATAATCGGTATGTCGACAGACGGTCGAATCGGCAAGCCACCGCGTTGGGGAACCCGGTATAGGCCAGCCAGGCGAAGCTCCTTGAGGCCGACGGCTGCCAGCGCAGCTAGTACCGGTTGGACCAGTATATGGGCGATTGCCAACTGCAAAGCCGGATCGCCATGCGACCGGTCCGAGTCCGACACATCGTCCGCGCCGGTAACAGGCCCCAGGGCCGGGTATTGTGCCAGGTCGAAGCTGATTCCCAGCCGTCCGGACGGATGCGCAAATTCCAACCATGCCGGTTCGATCCACCGGGCTGCGCCGACGAGGTCCATCGCCGGTGCGGATGAAGGTTCCAGCGTCGCGGTCCATTGCTCGATGCCGCACAGCCTCTCGAGCGTGTCGGGTAGGCGATTGTCGCAAAACAAGCGCGCAGCGCGAGCGATGGCGGGCTGTAGTGGCCGGGGGAGCCAGCGCGTGTCGCCAACGTCACTGGTCAGCAAGTCGACGGTCGGATCAATCATCCACTATGGCGGTCATATTATGTGAAGGTCCGGCGGTGACGGCCCCGGTGACCAAAGTCGGTCACCAGACCGTGAGCTGGATCTGGCGCGGCACGTCCCATGCTCGCATCAATGCGTCGAGTTCGCGTTCGAGCATTGGTGTATGAGTCAAGAGTAGTTGCTTGATATCGTCGTCGTCTGTGTCGAAGCGAAGTGATAGTGTCGAATACGAAAGCGTCAAATTGAGTGTCGTGTTTCGCAGCAGGCTGGCATCGAGCGGCAACTGCGCGTCCCAGGTCCCGGTCTCGTTAATCGAGCGGTCACCGCAGAAAGCAGCGATTTCCTGCGTGAGTTTGCAAACCAGGTCCATCACCTTATCTTGGGTTCGAAGGATTTTCGCTACGACAGGCTGTAGCGCTTTGCGTAGCCGTTTGTCCACCATGGACGATGCGTCTGCTGTGCCGTCTTCCGAGGATTGCGAATCATCGTCGCTCGTGTCGGCGTCTTGACCGGATGGATAGGTCAGCGCGAGTTTTGTACTGGCTATGCCATGATGTAAAACCGGCAAGGTGTCTTCATGCGTGTCGGCCGACCTGCCGCGGCGCGCGAGCGACGCATAGTCGGGCCGCGCACGGCGACCGTACACGGGAGCGGCGTGTTCACTGTCGCGAGCGATGATTCGTACCGGCCGGTGTCGAATGGATGTCATGGCGCGCAACCCTATGCCGTTACCCGCCCGAGCGGTTTCAGCTCGACGTGCTCGCCAAGTTCCTGATAGGAATAGACTGGCAGCCAGCTGATGCGATTCTCTACCATGCGCCGAACATAGCGTCGGATGTCCATCGACGTGACCAGCGCTACGCCGTCACGCTCGTCAGTACCCGCCAACGATTGGATCTTGTCTACCAGAAAGGTCACCTCGTCGGGGGCTAGCGCCAGATAGTTACCGGTGGGTGTCTGCTTGATCGCTTGACGAATGTGTTGCTCAACGGGCAGGTCGAGCAACACCGCCTGGAGCACGCCCGCACCTGCGGCAGCACGATGGGCGAGGAACCGCGCAAGGTCTCCCCGCACATACTCGGTGAGCATCAGCATGTCCTTTTCTTTCGTTCCCCATGCAAGCATGCTTTCTAGGATCGTCCTCATGTTGCGGATAGGTACTTGCTCTTCCAGCAGGCGCCGCAATACCTCGGCGATACGCTGAGGCGGTACAGCTTTCTGCACTTCAGCAACCAGCCCGGGATATTCGTTACCCTGCTGCTCGAGAATCCATTGAACTTCCTGGATGCCCAGGAACAGTGATGCGTGACGTCGCAGCAACGCAATCGCACCGTGAGCAATGACGTGCTCGGCGCGCCATACCTGGACCTTTGGAGGAACCGCTTTATCATCCACCCACCAAGTGGGGCCTGCGCCACCGTCTAGCCCGGCCCTAGGTTCGGCACGGGCGCGCAATGCAGCCAGCACTGCATCGGCCTGATTGGCGTCGAGATCGCCATTGCCTGGTGGTAACATGAACTTGCCGGGCGGTAGTTCGATTGTCACGTATGGCACGTCGTGTATCAGGATCTCAAAGTGTGACGCACGGATATTCTCGCCTACCCACATCGTGATACCCGGAAAAGGCAGGCCCAACTCCTCCTGGAGTTGGTTGCGCTCTGACGCAAATGACTGGTCCAGCGCGGCAGCGGACAGGCGTGGCATCAAATCGGGTGCGATTCTGACGCCCACTGCAGGCGTGAACTGTGGCGCACGTGGCAGGATGCCGCTTGCTTCCCCCTTGCTACCTGCGCGCTGCATCGAAGTGACCGGCTCGCTATGATGTTCGCCCGAAAGGGGGCGCTTATGGTTCAGCTTGTAACCGCAAAATGCCAGCATGGCGGAGAGCAGTAGGAACAGCGGGGCGGGAAAGCCCGGGACGGCGGCGAAGCCGAGCAACAAAATCGCTGCAAAAAAAAGCGCTCGCGTGCTTGAACTGAGTTGCCGACCCATCTCGCTGCCAAGCGACTGAGGATGCGCGTCGCGTTCGTCGGCTACCCGGGTGATCATGACGCCGGCAGCGACTGATAGAAGCAACGACGGAATCTGCGAGACCATCGCGTCGCCAACCGACAAGACCGAAAACCGATTGGCTGCTTCCCCGGCACTCATGCCATGGTATGCGACGCCCACGGCGATGCCGGCGATGATATTGATTCCGGTGATGATCAACCCGGCTATCGCGTCGCCCTTGACGAACTTCATGGCGCCATCCATGCCACCATGAAGCTGGCTTTCGATGGCCAGCGTTGCACGTTTGCGGCGTGCTTCGTCAGCGGTGAGCAGATTGGCTCGAAGATCGGCATCGATGCTCATCTGCTTTCCGGGCAGCGCGTCCAGCGTGAACCGGGCGCCGACCTCCGCTACCCGCTCCGACCCCTTGGCGATGACGATGAATTGAACCGTGGTGATGATGACAAAGACAACCAGGCCGACCACCAAGTTGCCTCCGACGACCAATTGCCCGAAAGCCTCGATAATATGTCCCGCGTCGGCATGCAACAGTATGGATTTTGTCGATGCGATATTCAACGACAAGCGATATAGTGTCGTGAACAACAGCAATGACGGGAACACCGATAGCGCTACGATGTCTGGTACGTACATGGTGATCATCAACAATGTGACGCTGATCGCGATGTTGCATGCCAGCAGTACATCGATCAAAAGAGTCGGAAGCGGCAGGATCATCAGCGAGATGATTGCCACCACGACGAGGGCGACGCCGATTTCGCCGGCGGCAGGCAGCTTCAGTGCTTTCGACATGACAGTATGGGGCTGGAACTCAGTGGGTCGAAGTGGCAGCGCCGCCAGAGTCCGTTTGCCTTGGGCCAAGGGAGTCGACCCAACGCAGAATGGCTGCAACTGCTTCGAACAGTGCTTCTGGAATAGGCTCGTCAATCTTCACGCGGTGCAGCGCGCGGGCGACTGGCGGATTGCCGATGATCGGCACGCGCGCCTGCGCGGCGTACCGTCTTAACTCGGCCGCGCTCTCATCGTGACCCTTTGCGATTACGACGGGCAGTGGACACTCTTCGGGTGCATAGCGAATTGCTACAGCATAATGAGTTGGATTGACGATGAGTGCGTTTGCAAGGCCGACGCGCAGCCTCGGTGGTGCTTCCTGTGCCCACTCCCGCGCGATGCGCTTGCGTTCGCCTTTGAGTTGGGGATCGCCTTCCTGCTGCTTGTACTCCCGCTTGATTTCATCCTTGCTCATGCGCATTTGCCGCGTGAAAAGAAATTTTTGCAGCTTGAAGTCGAGCGCCGCAATCACAATGAAGACCAGCGCGGCGGCGGAGAATAGCTTGAGCAGAACCGTCCAGAACAGTCTCGATAGTTCGGGAAGTGGCTGGTACAGCGAGGTGGCGATGAGCGGTATCAGCCCGCGAATCGTGTACCACATGACGCAGGCGACCAGCGCCGCCTTGAGCAGTGACTTGGCCATATCGACCACAGTACGAAGCGAGAAGATCCGTTTAATTCCGCTTGCAGGGTTGACCGCCGTGGGATTCGGAGTTACGGGTTTCGTGCTGATTTGGAAGCCCACTTGTGCGAACAGTGCTGCGAACGCGCAGAGCGCCGCCGCGGCCACGCATGGCACGATGATGGTCAACGATTGGCGACCGAGCTTGAATGCTGATGCGACCAGCATCGTATTGCTGCGGTCCGTTGTAACGAAGTCCAACGTCGTATGGATCAGCGCACGAAAGGCGTCGGTGAACATGCTGGCGGCAGCCACTAATACGGCGATGGATGCGCACATAACCGCAGCGTCGGCCAAGTCAGTGCTTTTTGCTACTTGACCGTCGCGTCGAGCGTCACGTAGTCGCTTTTCGGTCGGTTCTTCGGTTTTCTCGTCGCTCATGATGCACTCTCCGTCGATCCGGTCCCGGACCGGGGGCAGGCCGTTGGGCGAGGGCCCACACTAACAACATCTCGCTGAACCTGGTGTAAGAAGGCGAAGCGGGAACTTGACTATGCGAAGCAGCCGGCATGCTTCGCATGGACGACGTGTGCTTCGCGGCCGCTAATTGATTGTGGCGGCCGTTACGCTAATGTTGTCGCATCGGCATCGCGTATGAGGCGAGTTGGCGTCGTCGTACAAAAATAGAAGGAGCCTGCGATGGGATTTGTCTGGAGCCTTACACCATGAGCATTTCGTCACAGCAGTACATGAAGGCCGACAAGCTTATCGTCGGCGGACTGATCGAGGTCGTGTCGCTTTTTCTGCAGGTAAATTTTCAGGCTGCATCTGGCGATACTGAGGATGCGGAAATGGTTATTGACGCGTTGCGGGTCGTGCGCCCTAACGCTCCGGAGTTCGAAACGCTGGAAGGCATGTTATGGCTCTCTCGGGGACGATGGGATGACGCAGTACAGGCGCTGGAAGCGGTACTGCACGAGCGCCCTGGCTTCTTGTATGCAAAGGCATTACTTGCACTCGCGTTGTTTTATAGAGGCGATTCCGCATGGCAGGTGCTTGCCGACGAAATTGATGAATCGGACGCGGGCGAAGACAGCCGCAAGCTTGTGCGCGCCATGCGCGCCCGTGCTGATTTGCGTATGGCCATGGATGCGTATCGCAGGACAGGTAACTTTGTGCTACCCGAGTCTTGCGCAGAACAAATGCGGGAGATTGAGCAGCAAGGGACGGCGCCGGACAAAAGCGAACTGACCGATGCTGGTACTGCGTTTACCCCGCAGGCCAACTTTCTTCGACTGTAGTGTTTGATCCGATATGGAGCAGTGACATGACTCAGCCGCTTCAAATGGCAGGTATGGAGACCATTCTGGGCCGGGCTCAGGACGCTGACAAGGCGATGCTTTCACCGGAGGCGGTCAGTCGATTTCAGGCGTTGATGCAGCAAGCCGACGTCGCAGCACCTACCACCGAGCCGAGTGGTGATATGTCGGCGCTAAGCAAGATCGTCGGCACACACGATGTACAGATGGAGCAGGTGCTAAATGACGTCGATGCATTACAGCATAATATGGGAAGCTTATCTCCTGGTGAGACGGCAGCGGCATCAAACTTGGTGATGACCAGGATGGCGAGTCTTAATGTAGAGACCACCGTTGCGATGTCGTTCGCAACTTCGACAAAAGGTTCTATCGAAACATTGCTGAAGAATCAATAGCACATGTCGACGGGACAACAAACTATTATCATCCGAATCAGCCGGATGGTGCTGGCTCTGCTGGTGTGTGTCTCGTTATGGGGTTGCCATAAGGAGCTGTATAATAACCTGTCCGAACAGGACGTCAACGAAATGATGGTCGCTCTGCTGGAGCGCGGCGTAGACGCATCCAAGAGCACGCCAGATAACGGAAAAACGTGGTCGTTGAGCGTAGAAGAAGCAGAGATTGTGCGTGCGATGGAGGTGTTGCGTGCACGTGGATTGCCGCATGCCAAGTATGACGACCTCGGAAGCCTGTTTAAACGAGATGGGTTAGTTTCCACGCCGACTGAGGAGCGCGTGCGGTTCATATACGGACTGTCGCAGGAATTATCCAACACGTTGTCCAAAATCGATGGTGTTGTAGTCGCGCGGGTGCAAATCGTATTACCCAATAACGATCCACTTGCCTTGCAGACCAAGCCCTCGTCTGCATCGGTATTCATCAAGTACCGGCCGGATTCCGATGTGGCGGCATTGGTGCCACAGATTAAGACGCTGGTGGTACACAGTGTCGAGGGTCTGACCTATGAGGCGGTCAGCGTTACCGCGGTCCCGGCGGATCCACTGGATCTATCGCGTATGCCAAAGAAGCAGTCCTATATATTGCCCGTCGTGGTGGCGATACTGCTTTTGATACTGCTGCCGACAGCTTGGTGGCTGTTTCGCAATGACGCGAGCGATGGCCGTAAGCTGTTTGACCGCATAGCCGGGCTATTGCGCGGGCGAACGAAGCAGGATGGTGCGGCGTCGGCTCCGTAAGCGGGATGGTCGCGATGTCGCCTTTCGACCGTGCCGCTGCAGCGCTTCAAGCATACGACCGTAACGTACGCGACGCGATTTGCTGGGCGCACCCATCGTGGCTCGCCGGGGCACTGAGCATCGATGTCCGCGCAGCCGAAACGTTACGAGCCGCGTTGTCTAGCGGGCCGCGTACGCAGCTGGACAAAGCTTCCTTCATTCTATGTCGTGCCAGCGGCGTGCCGATGCCTAGCATGACCTCATTCCTTGCGCCAGGCGCGGCGATGTTGGATGCGCTTCCGCCCGAGCAGGGCTTGCGCATGCTCAGAGTGCGCGCGCTGTTGTTCCGTAGTGCGCAGATCCGTCACCTGATTGATAAGGGAAGCCGCATGCGCTTGGTTGACTGGACGGGTGTTCCTCTCGACTCGATTGTACAGGCATCTTCTGGCGCGCCCGACATTTCGACGTTTGAATTGGGTGGAACAATGCTGCCATTGGATGAAATAGACGCGCAGACATTGGCGCAGGAAGGCTACTTCCTGGTTATCCGGGATGAAGAGGGTGCTGCGGCCATGACCACACGCCGTACGCTTTTGCGGCTTGCGTTGCCACGTGATGCTGGTCCGTCGCGATGGTTCAATGGGCGCGTGGGCGGACTGGACAAGCAAGGAACGCGCAATATGATAACTCATTTGAGCGCGTGGCTACCGGAGTGGAAATGGCTATTTGGCTGAGGTCGCCGTATTGCTTGCCTGAGACACTCGTTGCTCGCGTTGGCGCCGGCAGCGACATCATTCCGGCGCAAGAGTTTGGCGCACTGATGACTATTGAGCAGGCCTATGCTCAGCTGGAAGCGGATCGGCGCGCGGCAATCGAGCGTGCAGAGAAAGAGGCTGCTTCATTGATCGACGCAGCGCACGAGGCTGCCCAACAGATACTCGATGATGCCAAGCGGGAGTATGAGACAGCGGCAAAGCGCGGATATCAGGAAGGGGAGCAGCGCGCGCTGTCCGAGTGGATGGAGCGGCTGGCGGAACTGGCCGACGGCGAGCGTCGAATGCAGGTCCGCATGCGTGAACGATTGGCGCAGATAGTGACTGTCGGTGTCGAACAGATCGTACAGGTTCAGCATAGCGACGCACTGTTCGAGCGTGCATTGGAGGTTGTCGACCGAATCGTCGAAGGCGCAGCATATGTGCGGGTGGTTGTCAGCGAGGTGGATCACGACAAGGCTTGTGTTGCGTTTGAGCGCTTGGCAGCGCGGTGGCGGGAAATGGGGCGCCCGTTTCCACTCACTGTCGTTGCGGACCGGCAATTGCCCGCCGGAAGCTGCATTTGCGAATCAGACTTTGGTTCGATAGATGCGAGCCTTGCTACTCAATTGCGGGCCATGCGTACCGCAATCACAAAAACCCTGAAACGTTCGTTGGTCGAGATGGAAGAAACCGGAAAGGGGACGGACCGTGTCGCGCAACCAGACGTCCGCCTGTCCGCCGACGGCGATGAAGATCAACTGGGCGACGATGTGTATGATGAAGGGGCAGGTGACGAAGAGATTTTGGATGGCTATCTTGTTGATGATACGGATGACGAAGAGGATGCCATGAATGTCGGCGAGGACGCCGCGGATGCAGAGGAGGAAGACACCGCGGATATCGGCGAGGATGCTACGGATGTTGAGGAATACGTCGCGGATGTCGATGAGGACGAAGGCGAGTTGGACGACGATGCGGACGTCGTGTCGGACGAATGGGGCCGATTCACTCGTGGGGAGTCGGAGCGCGCGCCATGAACCGTGCACACAACGTCGGCCGTACCGGTGACGCCGAATATGAGAAAGCGCTTGAGCTTGATGCGCATCGCCTGACCGATGCAATCGAGAAGGCCATTCTGTCGACCCAGGCGATCGCGCGCAACGGTAAGGTGCTGGAGGTCATCGGCACGCTTGTGAAGGTCGGCGGCTTAGATGTGACACTGGGCGAGCTATGCGAGTTGCGCGCGGCGGACGGCAGCTTGCTGCAGCATGCCGAGGTAATTGGTTTTACGCGCGACGTAGCATTATTGTCGCCGTTTTCGCGGTTGGAGAACATATCACGCTCGACCCGGGTGATCGGGCTTGGACGTCCGCTGTCGGTTCCCGTCGGCGATGTGTTGCTTGGCCGTGTGATTGACAGCCTGGGCCAGCCGATCGACGGGTTGGGCTCCATCGACGCAGACGAGGAGCGCCCGATCTTTGCGGATCCTCCCGATCCGATGAGTCGTCGTATGATCGAGTACCCGATGGCCACGGGCGTGCGTGTCGTGGATAGCATGATGACGCTCGCGGAGGGCCAACGCATGGGCATTTTCGCACCCGCTGGCGTCGGCAAGAGCACGCTGCTCGGTATGTTCGCGCGCGGTGCGCAATGCGACGTTACAGTCATTGCGCTGATCGGCGAACGGGGCCGCGAGGTGCGGGAATTCGTCGAGTTGATTCTCGGCAAGGAGGGCATGGCACGATCGGTGGTCGTCTGTGCAACATCGGATCGGTCCTCGATCGAGCGCGCGAAGGCGGCATATGTCGCCACTGCAATTGCCGAATATTTTCGCGATCGCGGTCAACGCGTGTTGTTGATGATGGATTCGCTGACGCGGTTTGCCCGTGCGCAACGCGAGATTGGACTGGCAGCGGGCGAGCCACCGGCGCGACGCGGTTTTCCGCCCTCTATTTTTGCTGAGCTGCCGCGGCTGCTGGAGCGTGCCGGCATGGGCGCGACCGGCTCGATTACGGCGCTATATACGGTATTGGCCGAGGACGAGAGCGGTAGTGACCCGATAGCGGAAGAAGTCCGGGGCATCCTGGATGGCCATATGATCCTGTCGCGCGAGATTGCAGCGAGGAACCAGTATCCGGCGATCGACGTGCTCGGAAGCTTGTCTCGCGTGATGTCGCAGGTGATGCCCCGAGAGTATGTGGACGCCGCCGCGCGCGTGCGCGAAATGCTCGCAAAGCACCGAGAAGTTGAGATGCTGCTGCAGATCGGTGAATACCAGCCCGGGGGGAATCCGCTTGCCGACGAGGCGATCGCCAAGATTGACGCAATCCGCGATTTCCTGAGCCAGCGCACCGACGAGCGGGCGGACCCCGACGATACACAGTCCCGCTTGTTTGATCTGGTAAGCAACTAGCGAGAGCGTCATGCGAGGCTCAGATCGCCGAATCACTGCATTGCGCCGGGCGGTGGCTCGCCGAAAGCGCATAGAAGACGAATTGCGCGAAATGCTCGCTCGGCAGCGCGACGAACAAGCGACGTTGCTCCATAGCTGTGAAGACAAAGGCACCCAGATCGAGCGGGAGCGGGACGTAGTGCGCGCCCATGAAGAGCGCATTGCCCAAATGATGACCGGCAGCAGTTGCTTTTCAATCGCTGAAATGCAGGCTTCGATGCGATATATGGATCTTGTGACGGATCGTATCCGAGTGCTGCAACGTGAGTTGGCTGCGCTCGAACAGCAATATCGGGAAAAGACCGATGAAATCTCCCGTACTGCACAGGCCATCGCGAGCAACCGTGGTCGGATCGATGTATGCGAGCGTCGCATTGGCGTGTTGCGCCGCAAACTTGATGAACTTGCGAGCGACATCGCTGACGAGGAAACTGAGGAAGCGGCGTTGGCACGAGCCAGAAACCATATACGATTAGGAACGGGGCGGAGATGAACAAACTATTGGAGATCTATGGCGAGTATCACGACGCGATACACGGCTATTTGGCAATGCTGACATTATGCTCAGAACGCGCCTTTATTTTATTCTTTATGTTTCCACCGACCGCCGACAGCGTTCTGCAAGGCGTTGCGCGCAATGGCGTTGTGCTATTGTTCAGTTCATTCATCGCTTACGGCCAGCCCGTGGCTTTCTTTGAATCAATGTCGAGCCTAAGATTTGTTGAAATCTTCGCACGTGAGGCCGTCATCGGACTTGCACTCGGCTTTTCGGCGTCGATCGTATTCTGGGTTGCGGAAAGTGCCGGGACGTACATTGACGATTTGACCGGCTACAACAATATCCAGATTACTAATCCGGCCCGCTCCGAACAGAATACACCTACTGGTACATTGCTGACACAGATCGCCACCGTGGCATTCTGGACCCTTGGCGGCATGCCTATCCTGCTCGGCGTGCTATACGACTCATACAACTGGTGGCCGATCACGTCTCGTACACCGATTGCCGAGAATATCCTCAAGAGCTTCGTATTGCATCAAACGGATACGTTGATGCAAATGACGGCAAAACTGGCTGCTCCGATCATGTTCATTCTTCTGCTGGTCGATTTGGCTTTTGGTTTCGTCGCCAAATCGGCGCAGAAGCTAGAAGTCATGCAACTGAGCCAACCCGTCAAAGGCGCATTGACCGTCCTGATCCTCGCGCTATTCGTCGGCATCTTTGTCGAGCAAGTCCGCGGTCAACTCGTGCTGGCAGGGCTGTCAGACTATATGCGGGAGTTGGTGCACGGACCGCGGTGAAAAAAGAGCCGGCCAGCGACAAATTCACAGTCGGCATTGATTCTGCCGCTGGTGTGCGGCGATCAGCACCGCCATCACATCGCCATCACGCACAGCGCGACAGTGACATGAATATGCATACGTACTATGCATCCGAACGGCAAAGCCAACCGGCCGTTCGTCATGGTCGAGACAAACGCAAGCGTGCCTCAGCGGCAAACTATTTCACCCCACACGCAGGCATCTCAGACTTGCAATTCGCCTCCACTGCCTGCTGGGAGACATCGGTCGTGCCATCACCCGGCGTGACGGGCTGCCCGCGCCGATAAAACAGATAAGTAGCCGAGTACGGTACATAAAGCGCCGTGCGTTCAACCGAGCAGACGGGATCGGGAGGCAGTCCTCCAGACGTTTGCACGCGCTGTATCGACGTGATGTTGGCGAACCTGCCGGCTTCTCCGGGTTCCGCGGAGGAATGGACGGCGGTCAACCGTTGCCACGGCAGCGTCGACGCACTGATTATTTCCTGCGCAAGCAACCTTGTCACGACGTAGCTGCCGTCGGTTGCTATGAAATATCCGCCTGGTGATATAACTCCGGCGCTGTGGCGCGACGCATCAACCAGTGTCGCCAGCGTTCCGGTGGCATGCCAACTCAGTTGGTTACCGTTGCGTTGGCACACATACGTTTCATTCCCGTGTACGCGGAATACTTCCTGCAGTACTTCGACTGGCTTGGCTTGGAGCGAAGCGGGCAGTGTGCTGTTCGACGGCGGCACATCGGGCGCCGCACAAGCCGCCAGCCCTAGCGCGCAAGCGCCCGACACCAGTATGACGGCGCGTTGGCCATGCGCGGGCGGCCGGCGCGCCGGCCCGCCGTCGTTGCCGCTTGACGGGACTCGATGTGCCCGCGCCCAGTTTAGAAGATAGGTAAGAGAATTCACCGTGCGGCATCCGTCAAGATCGGCTGGAAAGAACCGAAGTACAACGCTATCGGGCCGCGGCCGCTTGACGGCATGCGAAACGATGAATGACCAGGCGTAGTAATGGGCTGCTGTCTACATCCCACCAGCGGCGGTTCCGATATGCTCTGTGCCGGTGTCGCGTTCCTAATTGCGCGGAAGAATTTCAACAGTCCTCAAAATATCGCAGTTTGGTCAGATTTGTTGAAAATGTTGCAGGATGGTTCGACTAGATTCCGATATGTCAGACCCGCAAGGGCGCTTGTAATGACGTCGTGCGTCAGGCCATGAGGCGCGCGCATATTGGAGTCTCACGATGCTCATAACACCGTATTTCCCGTTGGCTGCAGCCCTGTCGTCGAAAGACGTGCCAGCCGAATTCATGAACAAGTTGGTCGAAGCGAATCTCACCGCCGCAGGTGGCCAGGCAAGCCGGTGGGGCGAGGATGAGCGCGAGGACCAACAGGTCGCCGGGCTGCTGCAACTGCACGCCGATATGCAAATGACGCTGGGTATCGATGACGAGGCAGAAACGTCGTATCGGCGCGCGCAGCGCGCGGTGCGAGAGTGTGCTCATGCAGTCCGGGCCGCCTCTTGTCGCAATGCCGGCTGGCAGGCGCTGTTCCGCTGCAGGCTGGCGACGGCGCTGTCTTGCTTTGTCCGCCTGGTCGACGACGCGGAGCTGGGTCCGTTGCAGCGCCTGGAGGCTCAGTTCGGTCTGGTGTGCACATTGCACGAACTCGGGCAGGGCCGCTTCCTGCGCGATGCGATCAAGCAGTTGATCGAGCTTACCGAGGAGGCGCCGCCCGAGGTGGCGGAACGCTGGCAGGAGGTTGTGCTGACGCTGCGTCTGGATATCGCGGTGCAGCGCGAGTTGAGATTATCGTCCCAGCTTGGTGACCACGCCTACTGGCTGTCTGGTGCTGGTGACGAACGATCGCTTGGCAGCCGTGACTCCGGTGCGTTGATCGAAGCTTTGGAGACCGATGCGCAGCGTGTCCAGATGCCGTTGCTTAAGCAACGAATCATATACTTGCGTCATTTGCGGCTGTTGTCGCACGGCGTGCGCGACGCAATGATGAACATCCAGCAACACTTGGACTGGGCGTCGCGTAACGGATTGTCCGAGTATGGGCGATCAACTCGGATCGAGATCGGATTGGCGGCGTTGCACGCAGGCGCGCCCCAGCTGGCCGAGTCGGTGGTGGAGTCGCTGAACCGCGTCGATTACGTTTCCAGTACCGGACGCCGGCAAATCGACTATCTCTATTGCCTTGCCAAGATCAGGCAAAGCCAGGGTAAGGTCAACGAGTCGATGCAGTACTACACGCGCTATGCGGTTGTCTCAACGCAATGCCTGCGGGATGACTCCCAGGCGTTGGTGTCGTTCTCCAGCCGTGCGACGCCCCAGACGGGCCAGCTGGACGACATCAGCGCGCGGCTGCCGGCCAAGTACCGGCGAGCGTACCGATACATGCAGGAGAACCTGAATCGGCATGACCTATCGGTGCGCGAGATCGCCGCGGAGGTTGGCGTGACCGAACGGGCCTTGCAAAGTGCTTTCAAGAACTTCCTCGGATTGTCTCCAACCGAATTGATTCGACGCCAGCGCATGGAGCGCATCCGGGCGGAGCTGTTGAGTGACTCGCTGGAGAGTGAACGCAGCGTGCTGCGCATCGCGAACAAGTGGGGCGTGCAGAACCGGTCGACGTTGGTGAGCGGGTATCGGAAAGAATTTCAGGAAGCGCCGTCGGAGACGCTCGACCGGTAGACGAATACCCGTTAATCGTCTTGCGTGTCCGACCGTTGGTGAAGGATCCATGCAACCTTGACAACGCGTAAATCGATGACAACAATGAACTGGATGCAGTCAACTCGGGGTGTGGTTTCAGCAGGCGCGGGCACAATGCGCAAGAAGCTGGTCTGTGCGGCATGCATTGCATCGCTTGCTTTGGCCGCCACGCCGGTCTTCGCCGATGACATACCGATACGCTGGCATAGCCGAATGGTCCATGTGTCCGTAGAGGGCAAGGATATCAAGGATGTCCTGCGAGACTTGGCGTCCAGCCAGGGTGTGCCCGCGACGATATCCGGCGATGTTCACGGTAAGGTCACGGGCCGTTTCGACATGCCACCGCAACGATTCCTCGAGACCTTGGCATCGACCTTTGGCTTCGTCTGGTTCTACGACGGAACGGTGTTGTCAATCAGCGATTCGAGCGGCGTGACACGGCAGGTCGTCCAGTTGCAGCACGCAACCATCGACGACTTGAAGGCGGCACTCGACAGACTGCGGATCACCAATCCGGCCTTTCCGTTGTCCTACGACGATACCCGCAATACGGTACTCGTTAACGGGCCGCCGCAGTACGTCCAGCTGATCGCCGAGGTTGCGCGGCGAGTCGACGCGGCCGTGGCCCGGCAAGCCGGTTCGCAGGTACGCGTTTTTTCACTCAAGCACGCCTGGGCCGCTGACCATAATGTGGACGTCGACGGACAGCGCTATGTTGTTGCTGGCGTAGCCAGTGTGTTGTCAGCGCTATACCACCCTGAGAGCAAGGCGGCGCTGGGCGGATCGGAAAACGGCTCGCAGAGCGGCTTCGCGAAGGCTTACATGCGGCGTGTCGATCCAATGGCCGACGCTGGCGGCAATCTTGGCGGTACGGCAGCCGGCGGCGGACCGAACGGTTCCACGGTGTTGATGCCGCCCTTGCCGGATAACATGCCCGCGGGTACTGTGTCGCCAGGACTGGCTGGGCTGCTGGGCGGGATCGGCTCAGGTGGCCGTACCATGGGCGGGAGCATGGCCGGGCTGCCGGGGCAAGGCGCAGGCGATTATGGCGGCGGCGCCGCACGCTACACGGCTGGCTTCTCCGGTGATTTGGGGCCGGCCGCCGATACCGCGTCACTGCCCGTCATCCAGGCGGACGAACGCACCAATTCGGTGCTGATCCGCGATTTACCGGAGCGCCTGGCACAATACCAGTCGCTGATTGATGCGCTTGATGTCAAACCACGGCTGGTGGAAATCGAGGCTCACATCATCGAAGTCGACGATGACGCGCTCAAGCAGATTGGGGTGGACTGGCGGGCACACAACAGTCATATCGATTTGCAGACCGGCAATGGTTTGCACAGTCCCTCGTCATACGACGGTACCCTCAATCCTACATTTACGTCCAAAAGCAGCGACGGCACGACCGTTATTAGTACCGCGCCTCTTGGCGCGTCTCTGACGGCTGTGCTGGGTAATGCCGGACGCTACCTGCTGGCGCGGGTGGACGCGCTGCAGAGTGCCAATCTCGCGCGTATCGACGCAAGCCCGAAGGTCGCGACATTGAGCAACGCGGAAGCCGTCATGGATCACAAGACACGCTTCTTCGTGCGCGTGGCCGGTTACACGTCGGCAGACTTGTACAGTGTGTCAACGGGCGTGTCATTGCGTGTTCGGCCCCTGGTCGTGGAAGAGGATGGGCGCACGCAGATCAAGCTGGAAGTTCACATCGAGGACGGGCAAGTGACTAATCAGTTGGTAGATAATATCCCTGTTGTCACGACTAGTACGATCAATACCGAAGCGTTTGTAGGGCAGAATGAAAGCTTGCTGATAGCGGGATACCGAACAGACTCCTCGTCCAATCTCGAAACGGGGATACCGCTGTTGTCCAAGATTCCGCTGATCGGCGGCTTGTTCAGATATCGTAGTGACCAACGCAGTCATATGGAAAGAATCTTCCTGTTGTCACCGCGCATCATTGAGTTCTAGGATCGGTGCTACGGACGCCGGGCACTGCCATTCGTGCCTGGCGTCGAGCACGCATTCCACCGTCGGATTGACGTCGTCGTGGCGACGTAAAACCTTTTCGTCGCCGAGCGACCTGTGGGCCGTGGCAAGCGGAGTCTCGAGGGGGCTGTCCATCATCGCCGACGTCGCGGTATCGGCCTCAGTGGCTTCGACCCGATAGCCATGTGCATACATGGTGCGCAGACGCAGGCCATGCGTGCCATGTAGTTCCAGCTTTTTGCGCAGCTTGTAAATATGCTGCTCCAATGTTCGGCCTACGATGTCCTCGGAACTGCTCCACACCGCACCAGCGATTTGCCGACGGCTGACATATTCCCCGTAGTGTGAAAATAGCAGCCAGGCAATCGCGAACTCTCGCGGCGTCAGCCGCACCGCATCGCCGTTGACGCGGACAATGCACGTATTCGGATCGAGACGATAAGGGCCGCACTCGATCACGCCGGCATGGTCTGTACGACGGGTGACATTGAAGCGTCGGATCGCCAGATGCACCCGCAGCAACAATTCTCGTGGATCGATGGGTGTGAGCACAACATCATCCGCGCCGGCATCCAGCACGTGCACGATACTCGCCCGGTCCTCGAGGGCCCCGATGACGATCAAGGGCGCGCGACGGTCCGCATAGCAGGCCCGGCGCGCGAGGAATGGCCGCAAAGGGTGAATTCCAATGGCTGAATCGACCAGGATGGCTTGAAATTCCTCACGATAGACTGCACGGGCGAGCGCCACATCGTCGACGAACTGCTGGCATGGCTCGTCGTCGGCCTTGAAGCACGCTTCGATAAACTGAAATAAAACTCTATTTCCGGTAAGAATGGCAATTCCCATTTCTTCTCCAGTAGATTCTTAATTGAACCGCTTTTCGCGACTGGCGCTATGTCAGGGAGCGGACAGGGATGCGACATTCCAACTGTACGGCAATACGAGTGCCAACTATGTAACGCGTTGTTTCAAACAAGCGAACGCGCATTGCTTTATCCGCAGCGTAGGTGAGTTGTCGATAGCACTGTCCAATATTTGTCTTGTGAGCCAGGATCAGATTTTTGAGATTTGTAGACTCGGCGCGACTGTTTGTATTATCGGATACCGCTGTGCAGAGCGTCTCCGAGTCCATGCAGCCGGTAAGCCCAGCGTAGCGGTAGTGTGGTGGCTGCTACAGCGGATGGCTGTTTTACGGGTAGCCTGCGCTAAATTGATGTGTATGGATTTTGAAAGGGAATTGTGATATTTCAGTAAGCGATATATTGCTGGTACCTTAAATCTGCCACTTACCGCAGGTACGCGTCGGCATAGGTATTGCACTATTGGAACCATTATTCTTTATTGCGACACCTGGAAAGCTGATATTCTGATATTGAAATAGTACAAGCTAATTTGCTTTGTGCTCATACTGCGTAAAGCGGCGTCATATTGACGTGCCCTGTCGTCGACAAGAATGGATTACTTGCGAGGCACGGCCGCGGACTCAGGGCGCTGGGTTCGCGTCATCGTGCCAGCAAGAATAGATTAAGAGTCGCTAACACAAGTCGTCCACGAAGCGCGAACAGATCACGGCAGCGGCCAAGCAGAGCAAGGCGATATGAATGTCCAGACGCCGCTCGAAGCGGACGCGCAGCTTACCAAAACCGGCAAACCAGGCGTGCGTGCGCTCGACTACCCAGCGATGCCGTCCAAGCCGCTCGTGCTTTTCTACGCCGCGCCGGGCGATACGTGCAGTGATTGCGCGTTGTTTCAAATAGCGCCGGCAGCGGACAAAGTCGTAGCCCTTGTCCGCATGCAGTTTGCCCGGGCGTTTGCGCGGCGAACCGCTCAAGCCCGGCACGGCTGGGAGGGTATCGAGGGTGCGCTCGAAGGCCATCGAATCATGCCGGTTGGCACCCGTGACTGTGATCGCCAAGGGAACGCCTCGGGCATCTACGACCAGATGCCTTTTGCTCCCGAGTTTGCCCCGGTCCGTCGGGTTGGGGCCGGTTTCCTGGCCCCCCGGGGGCTGGCAATGCTGGCCGCATCCAGGCTCGCTCGCTCCCAATCAATCTGGTCATGTTCACGCAACCGGCAAAGCATCGCCAGATGCAGCCTGCTCCACACGCCTGCGGCCTGCCAGTCGCGCAATCGGCGCCAGCATGTCATGCCGCTGCCAAAGCCGAGCTCCTGCGGCAAGTCTTCCCATGGAACGCCTGTATGCAGGACATACAGAATACCGTTCAATGCCGCCCGGTCGTCAACAGTGCGCCGACGCCCGCCTTTAGGTGAGGGCGTGAACGCTGGAATCAACGGCTCCAGCACCGCCCATAATTCATTGCTGATTTTGCGTCTTGCCATGACCTTAGAATACGCGCCTTACGGCCTGACGTCCAGGTTGCGTTAGCGACTCTAAGCCGACTGGCGTAACGGGTAGATTGGCCGAAGGACGATAACAGAGACGCTGGTGTAACCTGACCGACCGAAGCGGAGTTGGAGTTGTATGACCGGCCTATTCTAGTTACTAGCCCAGCCCAGCCCAGCCCAGCCCAGCTCAGCCCAGCTCAGCCCAGCTCAGCCCAGCTCAGCCCAGCTCAGCCCAGCTCAGCCCAGCTCAGCCCAGCTCAGCCCAGCTCAGCATCCGTCTCGGATGTAGTCGGCGGCCAATGGCCACTCCGCGCAGGGCACGCTCGGCAGGTAGGTTGTCGATCTCAAGCCGCCTATCATCGCAATAGTGTGTCAGCGCCTAGGCGGGCGGCAGGTCGGCACGATATGCTGATTGTGCCCGGCGGAGCGCCGATGCGGATGCCGCACTATCGTCGTAGCACCGGTGTGACCCCGGCTCGCGCGTTTCTGCGCCGTTTGCATGTCAATCCGTCCGACTGTCGCCGGTTCTCATCGGGGTCGTGACGGTGCGGCGGTGCGCCTCGCTAGTACGGTAACCGGTATTCAGCGTGCACACGCCACCGCATGCTCGATTTGTGCGCGCATATGCTCGTGAGCGTCGCTGTCCACGCCCGAGGTGTTGCCCCCCGGGCGCATATTGAGCCGAAGAAAGGTGGCGACCACGGACAGGGCGACTGGATTGCCGTCTTCTAACACCAGCTCGACATAGCGCCGCCATTCAGTGTCCCGCAGGTGATAAAGGCAACACGCGATCAGGGCAGCACAGGCCGCGCCGCCTTGATGCCGTGCCTCTATCGACTTGAGCACGCGCAGCGCACCGATCCAGTCCGACTGCCGCACACGCAGATTCGCTTCGCTGAAGTCGACGTGGGTTGACGATGGCTTGAGCACGCGCAACGCCAGCAGTAGGTCGTCGAGATCTTCGGATGGCACACTGGCCATGCCCAAGGCGAAGAGCCGCAGCAGCGCGCCAACTGTCTTGTCGCTGCAGTTTAGGTAGGAGGCGCGGCGAACGGACGATAGCGCATTCATGACGATGTCGCAGTGTGTTATCAGACTTGACGTGTCGCCGATCACGTGCCGACGACCCTGTCGATGGTATGTCGACAGACGCAACGCACCGGCCATACGTGCGAACTCATGGATGGATATCGGAAATAGATGCTCGAGCCAGGCCGACTCCGCGTCTGGCTGCGTGCGTAACGGATTGCATGTGGTTGGGTTGCCTGATCGTCGAGCGTTTCGTGCTGATAGGCGTGTGGTTTGATCACCGCGGGCCATCCGTTGTCTTATACCTTCGTTGCTTAACCCTATATCGTATTGTGCTTCTGAATATTTATAAGAAATACTAATGAAATGGATTTAATAAGGATAACGATTTATTGGGAGAGTGGGTAAGACTTGGATCATGGCGTGGCTTCAGCGGTGACGCGTCATCCGGTGATTGCGCGTCAGGAACGAGCGTAGGCCGTTGCGCGGTTCGTTGACTGGGTCGACGGCTTCGCATAACCGCCATGGTGGTCCGCGATTGTCGAATAAGCTTCTGCTCCTCGACACTGTCATCGTGGTGCGTTTGCATTCTTTGCCTGCAGCCGATTTTCAACTGCATCGTCAGCGCGGAGCGCGAATGTACTAACGCGTGGCCCGACCGCCGCGACCACGCGGCTTTCGCGTAGCTGCGCCTTCCTGCGGGAGGCGTGTGCTATGCAACGACTCCGGAGGTGCGTCAGCCGCCGTGATACACCGGTCGATCCGTGCCGTAACAGTCGATGTCTAATCGCATTTGCCTGGCGTGGCATTGGCGATATGTTGCTGGCTGGATGCGACTTATATGGCCTTTGTGAGCGGAATAATTTAATGAGCGTGCCCGATTTATTGGCAAATTGTGAAATTGCTCAACGAGTTGCATATGGCCTAGCCGACATATCCCTTTTGATTTCCGCACGAATATTCTTGTCCGATTGCATTCGGAAGTGCGTAGACATACATTCCGCTTACATCCCGTTCCGAGGTCAAGCGCCTACAAGGGGAGTCAAATGAGCGGATTTACGAGAGGACTCGGTTATGAAAGGCCAACGTTGATGCAACAGATCGCGTTCCAGTGTCGCTCGAATTACCCCCTATTTAGAGCATCGGGTAACTTGCGCATGCTTGGTATTGCTGTGGGAATAGCGCTCTCACAAGCGGTAGCGGCGGCGGATAATGTTTATGTTAATAATGGCGTCAGCCCGTTCGATCCTGCCTTTTCAAGCGCTGCGAGAAACGTCGTAGACCATTACACTGTTGACTTGTTATCTCCAGTAGTGTCGCCGCTTCCACGGCGCTTGGATTCCCGTAGCCAGCGTGACTTGACCAGTCCTGGCATTGAAGGCAACAATGGAAATGGGGAGCGACTTGTTACCCGCAAAAGTCAGCAAAGTCCGCAGCATCAGATCAGCCCTGAGCTAGTTTCGCGCCTAGACGGGATGGGTCGTCAAATTCGGGCGCTGATTGAGGAAGGTGCGGCAGCCCTTGTAATGCCTGCTCCTAAGATGATGGAGCCGAACTCCCCGTTGCCTCTGTATGTTCGTCCTGTGCAGCTGCCCCACGCGGGAGAGCGTGCATCCATGTTGGAGGAGGTCCATGAACTGGTCGATAAGGCGATATCGCAGTGGGAAGCGGCCAACGAAAACTCGGCGGCGATCAGTCAGCGGTTCGCCGCTGAAACGCACATGAAGAACGTCTACGCGCATTTGCTCAAGCGCGAGAAAGCAAAGGCGAGCATTGCTGCTGCACAACTGGCTCCTGCTGAAGACGGCAGCGTTGTTATCAATACACCTTCCCCCACAGGTTTAGTCGAGGCTGGACATCCGGACTCGGATCAGCCTGTGCCGAGCGGATCGATGTCCGGCGGTGAATCACTTAATTATGCCCTACATCCCGAATGGCTGCACTCATTGGTCGCCGAGATTATCTCAACAACGCCGTTGAGGTTGCCTCCGGGCATTAGCATCGATGACGCTCGCATGTCCGTCGGGGCGCCAGGTAGCGAACGCAAAATCGTCAACGTCGCGCGTGGCACTCATTCCACCGACGCAGTCAATAAGGGGCAGTTGGATGAGGCTGTTGCCCGCGTTGATGGCGACGCGTCCGCCGGCATCGCGTCGGCGATGGCCGTCGCCGGATTGCCACAACCCACTTCTGCTGGACGAAGCATCGCGACAGTATCCAGTGCGTCGTACCGCGGTAGGCCAGGCATGGCATTGGGCGTATCGCACGTGACGTCGGATAACCGTTGGGTGATGAAACTTGCCGCAAGTGCCAATGGACGAGGTTACTTCGGAGCGGTCGCGGCAGGCGGTTTTCAGTGGTGATGGAGCGGTCGATGGCTTGTAACACGACGTCGCGTGCGGTCCGGATCGATGAGGCTTCCCCCATCCGGCGCGTGCTTGACGCGGCGACGGAGCCGAATCGCAGCACAGGCAACCGCGCGAGTCTGGGTCTGTGGGCATGTCGTGGCAGCCCGCTATGGCGCCGGCCCAATGCCAGGGGTGCTTGCCGAAAGATGAAAGCAAATTAGCGGATACCCGCCATTAGTTTTCGTTCATCCGACGCGCAACGTTCGAAAACCGGCAATGAAGCTTACGATGCATGTTGATGCATTGGCTCTTGCCAAAGATAGTTTTGACAGGCCATATGGGATACTTAAGACATACAGAGTTATTGGAGGAAGTCAGGGGCGACGTCGGGGTAGCCAAAGCCTCAACCGACCGGGTCGTCGTGATCTTTCTCTACGAGTCATTCTCGCTGGCGGACGTCGCTGCCGTGGCGGATGTGCTTAGCGTCGCTAACCGGGTGCTGGAGCGCAGCAGTGAATGGCGCAACCGCTACGTGGTCAGGCTGATGTCCACGCGTGGCGGCGTGATGGCCTCGACCTCCGGCATTCGTGTGTGGACGGATGGGCTAGACGCTCGCTATTTCGGCGCTTCCACGGATACGGTGCTCATTGCCGGCGGCCCAGGCGCTCGCGCGGCGTCTGAGGATTTCGGGCTGGTCGGCTGGTTGCGTAAAATCGGTCCGTCCACACGGACCGTGTGTGCAGTGGGCGAGGGCTCAATGGTGTTGGAAGCAGCCGGCGTGCCTGCTTGGCCTGAGCAAAGTCTGCGGCGTATTCGCTCCTCGCCAAAGCCGGGGCCTGCGTCCGGTTGTGTTTCGGACTGCTATCGATCTAACGATGGCTTCTTTACTGCGATGTCGCTGGTTTCGCGCGATTACAGCCAAGAGGTTGTCCGGGACGTAGCTGAGTTTCTGATGCCCCGTTGTGCGCGCCGCGTTATCGAATGGATGGGGCATCCGACCGCGGCAGTCAGCGACACGATTCGCGCCGCGGCGCGTCGGTTGCAGTCTGGATGCGAGCGCGCCTTATCGATTTCAGATGCAGCACGGGCAGCCGCCATGAGCGAGCGTAATTTCCTGCGCCGTTTCAAGCTAGAAATGGGTATTACGCCGTCGGAGTTCCTGCTCCGTTGCCGCTTGGAAAAGGCATGCGAATTGCTAGTCCGCTCAGACTTACCGGTCGACAAAATTGCCCGCCGTACCGGCTTGGGCAGCGGTGTGCGGCTGGCGACATTGTTCCGTAAGCGCATGTTCACGTCGCCGACGTCTTACCGAAACGCCGCCCGCAGGCGCATGGATCAACCCTGATCGTCTTGCGCGCGGTCAGACGCGCAGCGCGCGACGCAACCAACGGATGAGCGCGGCCGCGACGGGCGACGCTGTATTATGGAGGCGGCTTACCCGAGTCACGGGTGAACGGATGATCATGGATATGCAAAGCAGCCTGCGCAGGGAGCTGGATATCTACACCAGGCGTTCCAAGGCGTTGGCTGAAGCAGCATGGATCGATGCCAGCCGCGTGATCGATCTCATCGCCCGCGATGGCTTGGATGTGCGCTATGTACCTAAGATCGCCGCGTCGAACTTGCAGTGCGTCGGATTCGAGGCTCTGGCCCGCCTCAAAGGTACGTTCGGGCGTGCCGGAACGGACAGCTTCCTCGGTTGCCTGGAGCGCGCTGGTATCGTCAGCCCAGTGGATGTGTGGCTCTGTGAAGAAGTCGAGCGGGCCATTGGTCGATGGGCGCAGCGCGAGATGTACCCGGCTGTCTCGATCAAGCTTCATTCGGATACGATGGCATGCGGTCCGGCATTTGACGAAGTGATCAAGGCGTTGCGCTACTTGAATGTCGAGATAGAACTCGGTGCGGGTGTGTCGCTTGCCAAGGACAGCACACTGAGTTGTGTTGGGCGCTTGCGTGACAGCGGTGCAAGAGTGATTATTAATGACTTCGGCGTCGGCTATACGAACTACCAGCGATTTGCCGGCACGCATTTCGACTCGGTAAAACTGGATAAGGACCTTATTTGCGGATTGGATTGCGCCCGAGGGCGCGTCGTTCTCGCCGGCGCGTGCGATCTGTGTCGGAAACTCGGTTTGAAAGTCATCGCGGCAGGCATCGAGACGCAGAACCAGTTGGAAATCGCCAGAACGCTGGATATCGATTTCTTTCAAGGCCTATATTTTGGACCGGAGTTGTCGTGGGACGAGGCGAGCGAGTATTTTGCCATGCAGCGCGTGCGTCACACGGCCTGAACGGTCAAGCTGGGCAAATATTATGCGCTCGTTGAGATTTGCCAGATCCGCGCTCCTCGTGCTGATAGCAGGCAGCGTCAGCTTTGAGGCATTTCGTACTGCTTATCTATTTTACTACGGTGGCGCTGCACAAGTGTTCGACCACGGCGCCGAGACGTTGCACGCGCTGTGGATGGGTTGGCGATTTGACTTAAGGGTGCTGTCGATCGCGATCCTGGTGGTGCTGCTGCCCGTCTTTGTGGTGACGAAGTGGCGCCCCCTTAGGCGTGCCGCCGGGCTGCTGCAGCGCCTGTCCATCGCAGCGATACTGCTGTGCGTGAACCTCGGCTCCGCTTGCCAATTCTATTACTACGATTTCTATGGCAGCCCATTTAATCCGATGGTGTTTGGGTTGCTGGGTGCCGATCCGTGGGGAACACTGGTGGCGGCGCGAAGTCAGTACCCGGTCGTGCGATGTGCACTACTGATGGCTCTCGTTACCGCTTTGCAGATGTGGGTCATCCTGCGGCTTTCCGGGAGCGCGCGTGTCGATCGAAACGGGCAAGCGCGGCCTCGCGAACGCATGCGTTGCGTGCTGGACGGCGCAGTGCTGGTCGTATTACTGCTCGGCTTGGCCCGTGGTGGCCTGGGCGAGGCTGCGCTCGGCTCGCGCGAGGCGGAGATTTCCACGCGTGCATGGATCAATGACTCGGTGCGCAACGCAGCACAGGCGCTATACGACGCCTATGCCGACCGGCGCAGCCAAGCCAAAATCGACGAAGACCCCGCATGCCAATTGGCGCGCTATGGGTTCCGCTCTACCGATGAGCTGGCCCGCGCGGTCGGCGCCGCCTCCGGTGCGCCGCCGGATCTGGAAAGCGTGGTGTTCCGCCGCACTCCGGAGAACCGATTTCTGGCCGCGCATCCACCCCATGTGGTTTTCGCGCTGATGGAATCATGGGGCGCGCATCCGCTCGAATTCAGCACGGCCTCCACCGACCTGGCGGGCGTGATGGCAGAGCACTTGCAAAGCGATTACCTGTTCCGCAATGTTTTCCCCGCTCGGCTTGGCGGCCACGCGGCGCTCGAGGTGCTATTGCTCAACTCGCCGGTCTCGCCGCTGACGCAAGGTGACCAGGGGTTTGTCACGTATTCGACATCGGCCGCGCTGCCATTCAAGACCAAGGGCTATCGAACCGTGTTCGTCTATGGCGGCAGCGGTGCGTGGCGATCAGTGTCGCGTACGATGCGGCGTCAGAACTTCGACGAAGTGTACGACATGGCAGACATCATTGGCAGGTACCCGGATGCAAAACGCACGATCTGGGGCGTGTACGATGAGTACCTGTTTCGATTCGCGTTCGATTTGCTTGCCACTCGTGACGCGCTGGGCCAGAAGATCCTCCTGTTCGTCATGAGTACGACGAACCGCCCCCCTCACGTCGTGCCGAGTCATTATTTACCTCCGCCGCTGGACTTGAGCGACATGCGCCGGCATTTCGCGGCCGATTTCGACAAGGGTAGCCGTATGGTGCAGACGTATCAGTATGCCACTCACCAACTGGGCATGTTCGTCAGCCGGGTCGAGGCCGCACCGTTCGGCAGCAAGACTATTATCGCGGCAACCGGCGATCACAACATGCGCGGGCTGTTTCGGTATCAGCGGCCGGAGCAGAGCCGGGAGCTGTATCGTGTACCGGGTTTCTTCCGTGTGCCGCCGCCGTACCGTCCCCGCTTCGTGCCGGATCTGGAGCGATACGCCGGGCACGCAGATTTCTTTCCGACACTGTATCATCTCGCGTTGTCCGACGCGCGCTATCCGGCGTTCGGGCACAGTTTGTTTGCGCCCGCCCCGCAGACCGAGCAATTTGCCGTGATCGGCTTCAAGACGATGTTCAGCCGCGACGGCGCGATGATGCCGCTGGTCGGCGAGCCAGCCGCATTCCGCTGGCAGGGCCCCACGTACGCGCTTGTGCCGGATGAGGCACCATCAACGCTGCTGCGCGAGCAGGCCGCACGGGCGCGGGCGCGGATCGCGCTGGCGGACTGGTACGTGCGCTACCAGGTCATTCGTGCGCGCACGGGAGAAGGATACTGACTGATAACGTGTTGGCTGCGGCGCAGGCTGATGCGCCGCTTCAGGTTCCCGTCACGTTGCGGCCGCAGTACGCTGCGCAACTGCTACGATTCGCAGTCTGAGACATGCTCAGCTTGCACGGTACGTGCAAATCGACTACGGCCGGGAGATGGCGCTCATTGCGTGCACGCAGTAGGACACGCGCCCGGTTATTCATGGCGTGGCGCGAGCGGGAACTGATTCGGACAACGACAAGGCTGAGTTCGCGAATGTTGTTGTTTGCGCGGGACTGTGGGTTTGCGCTTCACAGCGACGATCCGGAGGTCGTCGAAGTCGAATTGCCGCTTCGGTAGCGGGAGCGCCACTCCTTTGTGGCATCGGGAGCTTCGCCGCGACGGGCGGCAACCGTATGCGTCACGCGGTCGCATTCACGGCGCGGGGCGCGATTCATGCCGCCGGCATCGGTATAATTTGCGCCATGATTCTCTCCATAGCTGAACACCATGCCGGGCCGCCTGCCGATGCTGCACATCGCGCAAATGTGGCGAACTGTCACAGCGTGCATCACGTCGACGAGCATGTCGCGGTCAACAGCGGCGAATCGATGCGGCGCGACGTGTCGCGCTGCTCGGGCTGTGCATTGCGCAATCTGTGCTTGCCGCCGGAATTATCGAGCGACGACATCGAGCAGTTTCATCAGGTCGCCAGCATGAAGCGTCTGGTGCGCCGTGGCGACGTGCTGTATCGTTGCGATGATCCATTTCGCAATATCTTTGCCATCAAGACCGGCTCGTTCAAGACGGTCATGGTGCTGCGCGATGGTCGCGAGCAGGTTACCGGCTTTTACTTGCCGGGCGATGCGCTAGGCCTCGATGGTGTGTGTTCGGACCGCCATCGTTGGGATGCCGTTGCGCTCGAAGACAGCCTGGTGTGTACGGTGTCGTTTGCTCGGCTCGAGGCGTTCTGTCATCGGCAGCCGGCGATGCAGCGGCATCTGCACCGGATGCTCAGTGGAGAGATCGTGCGCGAATCCGGGCTTAACGTATGGCTGGGCACGATGAACGCCGCGGAACGCGTGGCGGCGTTCTTGCTGAACCTATCGAAGCGCTTCGCCGTGCGGGGTTATTCGCCGAACGAGTTTCAATTGAGGATGACTCGGGCGGAGATGGGCAGTTATCTGGGTTTGAAACTCGAAACCGTGAGCCGGATATTGTCCGGCTTCAGCCGGGCAGGGCTGGTCGACACGCAGGGCAGGAACATTCGAATCCTTAATGCGACTGCGCTCGCCGCCGTCTAGGCGCGCCGCTGCCCGCTTGGACGGGGGCGCTGCCTGGCGTGCCGATGAGGGAGTGACCCATTCGCGCACGCCGGTGACGGACCACGCCTGCCGCGTGGCTTGTTGAATCTGTTGCAGTGTCGTACGCCAAGCCTGCGAGTTCAACTCCGTCACCTTTTCGACACCATCGAAAACTTTGCCGGCTAACCCGAACAGCGTATTGATACCGGATTTTTGCGCAGCGGCAAGTTGTTCCGTGATCACGAGACTCATGACTAGGCTTGTTGGACGTTAGAGGCGGACGCGGGCTCGGATGGCTTGGCCGGCGGAACTACGCGGAAAATCGCACACGCGAGCATGCGTCGAGGATCGACTGGCCAACTCGCGTCAGCTGCGGCGAACGGCCGCCGGAGGCCTGATCGTGTAATACGACGAGTTGGCGCTCGAGCAGCGTGCCAAGTTCGGCGCGACTCAGATCGATCTGGTCTGGCGAGTGCTTGATGAGCATGAGGGTCGCGAATTCGTGTGGACTCAACATTTTCGGCTCCTGACTAACAACCCCGGTTCTGTAAAAATGACTTGGCTCGCAAAAAATCCGGTTAAATATGCCAATTTTCCTCGGCGGCTGGAAAACAATTCTTCTCCCACCATTGGACGGAATTTTTGACTGTGTCCAATGGATTAACCGCAGCGAGTAGGTATTAATTGCAGCCTGGACAGAATAATGTGCTGGCTCGAATTGCGTTGCACCACAAACGTTTTACGACGCCAGGAGCGCATATTAATCTTCTCTAAATCGCACCGCAATAGCTGAAGAAAAATTATACGGTTGCTTAAATCACGATGTGATGAATGGACAAGCGCAGGAACCGTTTGAATGAGGTAAATGAACGGCAGAGCGCGGACTGGGGCTTGTATGTGGACACCTCGGCATCTAACAGGCGTTTGAAACAAGCATCCTGCTGCCGTTCATTGATACGGAAATGCGGAGCGGTGGGATGCCGCAGGGATGCGACGTATTGAATCTTGAAATAATGCTACGCAGCTAATTAACTTGCTATTAATGGACACGGCAAATTTATCGCGCGCTGCGTTTACTTTACGACAGCATGGGAGAGACGACGCTCGAAGGACTGGGATACCACCCGAGTTGTTAGATTCCCATAATCAACACCCGCCAGAGTACTTCATTCGTGGCACGAGGCAAACGCCCTGCTCGCGGAGGGCGACAATGAAGAGGCAATCTCGACAGCCTGGAGGAGCTTGAAGCGCGCGCGACTACTGGCTTAGGCATATGTAATGCCAAGCACTTTCCCTGCGGTTATCCAGAATCTTCTGTACGAACTTCCGTGCCATGGCTGGCATGCTCCGATACTCGCTGGAATCAGGCGAAAGCAGCCAGCAATGTGCGCTGCTTCGTGCCGATCCACTGCGCGAACTATTGGACATGCATTGAGGCAGTCGCCGAACGGGAGGTGGTAGCGGGCGCTGGTCTATGCAAGCCGCTCATGCCGCAAGGTTCGGCGCTCCAGTGCATCAACGTGTGTATGCATAGTTGAATGATCGCATCGGCGCCTTGTGTACCATACACCGAGTGATCGAGTTGCGCGATGGTTTGCACGTCGATCTGCCGTTGCCTGCGAAATGCCCGGTGAGCAGGCCCGAAGTGACGGGACAGTTCGTCCAGTCCCGGGTCGAACTCGCCATAGACCAATAGTGCCTTCACACCACGGCGCGCCAACGCGTGCATCACCCCGCGCTCGGAGTGAGCCGGCGGGCGCCAACCTGCCCGTTCGAGCAGCCGCATTGCTGGCACGCGTAGCTTGGCGGCCGTCAGCCGTACGAGCGCCTTGACAACGGGGCGCAGGTCACGCCGGCGTCGCAATAGGCTTTTCCACTTCTGCGGGTTGCGTGCTGACGCGAGGTAGCCGCGTGCCGAATTGGTCTGCTGAGCAATCGCGTCTGCGAGCGTCAAGCCGGCCGGCCAGATGAACCGGGGCAAGTTGATCACGATCATCCCGGTGACGGCCGCCGAACGCGATGCAGCCTGAAGCGACGCATACGCACCCGAGCAGATACCGAGCGCCACGACATCGCGGTATCCCTGTTCCACGAGCCAGTCCGCGGCCGCAACCACGTCCGTTACGGCTTGGTCAGAGTACGGGACGACGGATTGGTCGTCCAGCACGCAGGCGCCACTGTCGCCGACGCCGCTCACGTCCACGCGCAACGAGGCGATGCCGTGGGCTGCGAGTTGCCGCGCGACACGCACCGCGAGTCGTGCATCGGCACTGCGAGGATTGGAGGCGGTCGTGACGAACAGCAACGCCGGCATGCCCGAGCGGCCCGGCATCGGGGTGGCCGGCCGACACAGCGTTCCGATCAGCGGTGCGGCGCCGATCTGTACGGTGCTCTCGGTGGCGTCGGGCAGCACCAGGTGCGCACCCGTCGTACGCAACGAAGCGGCCGGTTCTGGCATAGGTTGCGCCACGGGGGCATCCTGCATTTGCCGCGTGGCGATCCATGCGACGCTCGCTTCGATGGTGGCGAGCGGCAGTCGGGAGCGGATGCTTTCGACCAATGTCGTGGCGGACTCGGGAAACGGCTGCACGGTGGTCTGGACGCCACGCGCCTGCAACGCCGTTTGCAGCACGGCACTGTCACCACGATCGGTATCGATGAGCAGTACGGAGCGTGGTAGCGAAGCCGCGCCCCCGATGGCGGCGCACAGGTCAATTGCTCGCAACGCGGCGACGAAGTCAGCAGGATAGCGATGCCCGAGCACGCTCAGGCAGGGCTCTTTCGCATGGGCCTGCTGCACTGCGGGCGGCGTCGTGTCCAGCCATTGACGCTCGACCATGGCTACTTCGCGCATATAGGCACGCCCTCGCACGACGGGCGACAGTGCGACGAGTGCATCGACCTGCAGGGCGGCAGGTGTATCCATCGTGCAGGCCAATAGCGCCATGGCGGCACCGGTGCGCAGGCCGACCAGCGTCACATCGGTCAACTGCGCATGGGCGCGCAGTGCGTGCACAGCCCGGCCGATACTGGCAATGCTTTTGTCAAACCGGCCGCTGTCCAGGTCGTCGCCCGCCGAGTCGCCGCAGCAGGGGTAGTCGAACCGCAGCGCCCAGATGCCCTCGCGCGCCAGCCGCTGCGCTAGCGCACGCATCAGCTTGTGGGTCCACAGACCTTCGTGGCCGACGGCGGCGCACAGCACGACGCCTCGTGACGAGCGTCC
Organism: Mycetohabitans endofungorum; assembly: GCF_037477895.1. NCBI lineage: Bacteria > Pseudomonadati > Pseudomonadota > Betaproteobacteria > Burkholderiales > Burkholderiaceae > Mycetohabitans > Mycetohabitans endofungorum. Next base: position 677,492 of record NZ_CP132745.1, on the reverse strand, counting down.
TTCGTGCAGCCATCCGACGCAATTATCGAATGTAATTGGTATCACGATGGTTTCCTCAAGCGAATGACTTTGTTGGAATTGACGGCGCGTATCTCAATCGTTCCCGGGCCGTCGTGCGTGTCCAGATGCGGGGTTCCCAAGTAAAATGACATAAGAGGGGAGTGCAAGGGTGTCGATTCCGGCAGCAGCGGGATAGACACGTTCGCGCCGGGCGCCAGATGGAACCAGTCGTCCTTCGGCAGCAGACCTGGCGCAGTGATCTGCACATAGCGCGCGCTCGCGCGCGTGCCGACATTGATCCACCATTGGCCGTCACGCTGTTCCAGCGAGGCGTTCAAACCGATATCGTCGCGTTCGAAGACGGCCGGCGCGGTACGTTCGGGGAAATAGAACGATTGCGCGAGCAGCCGCTCCTCGTGGTCGTACAGCGATGCGATGACCGTGTCATGTTCGCGCGGGCCAAACCGATACGCGTAGGTGAAGTCGAAGAAGCGCCCTAGGCACTGCGCCGCGCTGACCTGGAGTGCACCGTGCGGTTCGATATGAAGATCGCAACGGGCCCGTGTGACCGGCACGACGGCGTCGCGCAACGCGACCAATTCCAGCCGTCCCCGCAACGGGGCGGGGCCGTCGTTGAACACGTGTACGTCCAGTCCATTCAACCCCTCGTCACACAGGCACACTTGCTGCGGTTGGAGCACGTGCTTGAGTGCATACCAGGTCGACTTGGGACGCCGGAACGCGTCCACGATGCCCCATCCGGCGCCTGGCATCACGTCCTGGAATTGCCACAGTAGTGCGCCCGTGCAGCTGGACGCAGTGCGGCGCCATTCCACCATTATCTCGGATACGACGTCGGCGAGCACGGCTCGCGATAGTTCGAGGTAGCGTGACGGATCCTGTCCCCTGAGCCGCGCCGGGTCTTGCCCATACAGCTCGCGCAAATAATGATCGCGCACATCGTCGAAATCCCATGGCGCGCCGGGATCGCGCGGCACGGCCATTTTCCACGCGATTTCGTGCACCGACGGCGAGCCGATTGCGGCGAGCGTTGCATCGGCGGGAACGTGTGCAAACGCTAGGCATTCGCTGGCGAAGCGGACCGCTGCGCGGCGCGCATCGTCCAAGGGCCGCAGATAGGCGCCGACCCCGTAGTAATGCGAGATGCCCGTGCGGGGATAAAATGGCAGTACCTGCCCGGACGGCGTGTCCGATACGTACGGTACGTCGCCCCGATGTGTCGCGGCAAGCTCGGCGAGCAAGCTGGCAGTCAACGGCATATCGCGCTGCTCGTCACTCAGGCCGACCATTGACGCTTGCTGCGCGATTTCGCTGCCTCCGCATAGCACGGCCAATGAAGGGTTGCCTGCCGTACGCGCGAGAAACTGGCTGGCTTCCAGCTTTACCGATGTGACGAAATCAGGAGCGGTGCACGGATAGTCGAAATTGGCGAACATGAAGTCTTGCCAGACCAGCAGGCCCAGCTCGTCGCACGACGCATAGAACGCGTCGTCTTCGTACGTCATGGTGCCACCGACGCGGATCATGTTGAAGCCGGCGTCCCGGGCCAGCGTTAACCACGTGCGATAGTCGTGCGCGGACACGCGCAACCCCAGCGGATCGGCGGTGCTCCAGCACGCGCCTCGCACGAAGATCGGCAGCGCGTTGACGGACAACGCGAAGCCCTGGCCGTCGTGGCCGCGCGTGACCTCGATGGCACGGAATCCGACGTATCCCAGGGCCACGGTCGTGTCGCCCAGGTGCAGCGAGACGGCGTAGCGCGCTGGTTCGCCATGCGTGTGCGGCCACCATCGCTTGGCGTTTGGCACGGTGAGCCGCGCGCGCAGCGTGAACCGGTCGTGGCGTTGCAGGCGTACATGATGGCCCTCGCAGTCCAGGACCGCGTCCAAATGGCCGGAAACCGGTGCGGCAAATGTGATGGTCGCCTCCACGATTCCATCGCGGCCTTCGATCGAGGCGCTCAGCTTGTGGTGCACGATCTGCGCGGCCGTATCGGCGTCAGCGTTGATGACGGCCACGGCGCCCCACGGGCCGATTGGCTCGATGCGCGGAAACCAGCCTGGCATATGGCCGAACAGCGAGATTCGTACCGCCCGCAGTGCTGGCGCATCGACCAGGCGCGTGCGCCAGCGGGCGCGGCGGGGCGCGGGCATGGTATCGAGGTGGCGGGCCAGTGACCGAAAGCATAGATACAACGCGCTATCCTCGGGCAGCGGGTCGATGTGCACCTGCTGCGAGACGAACATGTTCGTCGACTGCAGCAGCAAAGTGTCGTTCAGCCAGACCTGCGCGATGCCCGCCAACCCGTCAAACCGTATCAGGCGGGCGCCGCCGCGTCGCAGCGGTAGCCGGTACCAGTGGTCGTATTCACCCAGCCGGCTTGTACCCAGCGGGGTGAGCCGGTTCGCGGCCGCGAGTGCCTGGCCGACGGTCCCAGGCACGGGCGCGTCGATCCACTGCGATGCATCCACGTGCGGCAGATCGCTTGGTCGGGTAGCGGTGTCGGCCGGGGTAGTGCACAAGCGCCACATAGGCGAAGCCGCGCGCCCATGAACAGTTCCGGGGCCGGCAGTGCTGCGCCCGGCCGGGGCAGGCTGCGGATTCATTGCAACGAGGACCTGGCGTCGGGGCGGGCCGTGTTCGAGTCGTGGCACAGCCGTGGCGGTGCATCGTTGTCGCCCAACCGCACACCCAGTTCGTCAATCAACGACCCGTACGCGTGCTCGATGGTTTCCAGCGTACTTTCGCAACGGTCCTCGTTGCGTCGCGCGCAAGCCCTGGCGAGCCGGAATTCGAGCACCATCGCCTCGGAGGCGATCGTGTTGCAGGCGGCCACGCAAGCGGTAAAGGCCCCGTTGCCGTCGGTACCGTTCGCATCGGGTGCGTCCAGCCATCGCAGGCAGCGGCCCAGTAGCTCGAAGTTCGCACCGAGTTGACGCAACGTGTTGAATGAATACGAATGAAAGTACGAGATCGGGCGCGATGCGATGACTGCAGCGTCTTTGGCAAGCGCAGCCCGAAACGCGGCGATCGGGCTACTGGCGGGGCGGCGTTTGAAGTGCCGCGTCAGCAGCGAGAGCGCGGTTTCGTGCAGTGCCGGGCCGCGCAACGGCTCGAAGCGCCGCTTCGCGCATTCGACGTAGGGCGCCAGCGACGTACTGGAGCTGATGTCGAACAGCCCACGATAGTCGTCACCGGCGGCCCGATAGTATCCAGCGTTATGGAAATAGCCGATTTCGCCAGCTTGCAAGTCGATCGCGTCGATGCCGATGGTCGTCTTCGTGTGCTCGCGTTGATAACTGATGCCACGGGTGTCGGGCAGATGCCACGCGTCCACCTCGACCAGCATCACGTTGCCGCGTCGGACCTGCTGCTCAATATGGTACGGCAGTGGCTCGAAGATGGCGTGCTCTTGCACGACAATCCCGTACAGCCGCTCTAAGTCTTCCAACGGCACCTTGAAAAAGGTGAACTGGTCCCCCTCAAAGTCTTGCGTGACTGTGAAGGACAGCATGGCATGGGGCTCGAAACCCCATTGTGACAGCAGCTCAATCCACAGGTCGACGTAGCAATTGGTCTGCTTCCAGACCATGGTTGAGTCATGTAGCGCGTGCGGACGATAGCCAGCCGGGTCGCGCGGCAACGTCATCGGCAGCGCTGGCCGTGTGAGTGCGTGCGGCGTGGCCATGGGCGAGACGACGTCATTCATTAGCTCCCCCACAGCGCGTTGCGTACCGATTCTGGCCACGCCTGCACACCGAACCCATGATGCTTGAACAGTCCGAGCGCCAGGCGTTCCATGCCGAAACCTACACAACCGGTATGCGCGACGCCGGCATCGCTCGTCTTAATGCCCCACAGCAGGCCGAAGTGGTCCATGTGGTAGTTGAAGCTCAGGCAGGCAGTGAGTCGGGTGTTGCTCTCGATCGGCACCAGCATTTCGAATTTCAGGTTTTGCTCACGCTGGCTCGACGCGGCAATGCGGCCGCCGCGGCCAAAGAATGGGTCGTTGGCCAAGTCTACTTCGTGCGGCAGCGCCAGTATCGCCATCATTCGCTTGCCACGCTCGATCCACTCGGTGCGAAATGCCAGGATCTGATCTGGCGTACCCAGGCGCACATACTCGCGCATGCGAAACAGCTGCATCCGGGTTGCGTCCAGCGACGGCTCGTGGCGAAAGCAATACGAGAACAGATCCAGCGTCCTGCCCTGCGGTGGCAGCGCGCCGCGCCGCGCGATGACCGGATAGGCGGGATAGCATGCAGCCGGCGTCATGACCACGTAGGTCGGCTTTTGGAACTCGGTCCAATCCTCGCCCCGGTCCAGGCATTGCAGCACACGTTGATGCTCGTGCTCCGAGCCGCAGAAGCTATGGACCGTCCCGGCGAGCTGCGGAAATCCCTTCAGGTATTCGCTATGCTCAAAATCGGTCCGGTTCATTGCGGGCGGAAAGCGCAGTACCTCGGCGTGCTGATCAGCGCCCAGGCGCGTGACCAATGCATCGATGGCCCCGATCACGTTCTCGAACACTTCGCTCCTGCCATACAGGCCTTGCACGCCCATCGGGATTAACAGGCCCGCGTCCACGAGCGCATCGCGTAGTGCGTTCACGCCGTGCCGATCATCGATGTCGGCCGCGTGCGCCGGTGGGTTTTGCAACGTGATATCACCCATTATTCTTTCTCCAGCGAAGCGGGCCGTTGCGCCAGCAATAGGCTGGCCGTATTGGCATCGATACGGTCATTGTTGATCATAAGGGGTGCAGAATAGAGATCGCGAATGTGCCGGCTCAGCGTGAACGGCGTGCCGTTCTTGTACGCCGCCATGCCGCAAATCATCACCGCATGCATCACGACCTGTAGCGCGGTGATGGACACGTAAGTCTTGAGCGTGTTGATCTGAGCCGCGTCTGCCATTGTCTCGGACCACGAGCGCGTGGCCGATGCGCTGGCGCGCGCGTGGACGCGCAGCGCGCTGTCGATGCGTCCCTGCATGGCTTGCAGCAGGCCGAGCGCTTCGGCGATTCGACTACCGGCGGGCGATGCGCCGGTCGGCTTGTCTTGTGCCTGTGTGCGGAAGTAGCGATGCGCGCGGGAAAACGCGTCGCTGGCGATGCCGGTCCACAGTGACGACCACAGAATGTGGGAGGCCGGCACCATCGTGCGCTCGGCGATCTCGCCGAACGGTACGGGGAAGACCTGTTCCTGGCGGCCGCGCGACTCGAGCACGAAGCCTTCGCTGCACGTGCCCCGCATGCCGAACGTATCCCATCCGCTGCGGCGAGTCAGGGTCGTGTCGTCTTTCAAAATCGTCACGAGCACCTGCTCCACGGCCGGCGCGTCCGGCGAGCGCCGGGCGGTCGTCAGAATGGCGTCGGCATAGGCGCCGTAGGAGATCGTCGGCGTGCGCTTGTGCAATGTGAACGCACCGTCGCCGTCGGGTTCGATCGCGCAGCGGCTGTTGCGCAAATTGCCGCCCACGCCATCTTCGGACGTCGCGGACGCCAGCAGCCACTCATGCTCGGCAACCTGTCGGAGAAACCCGCGATGCCACGGCACCGACATCGCATGTTCCAGTACGCAAATCACTTCGATCTGATGCATCGCGTAGATCATCGCGGCGGACGAGCACGCATGGCCGAGAATGCGGCACGCTGAAGCGACCGCTTCCAGCGACGCGCCCATGCCGCCCAACTCGACGGGCACCATCGCGCCGAGCAGCCTATGCTCGCGCATGGCGTCGATGGCTTCGCTTGGGAATCTGGCTTCGCGGTCCACGGCATCGGCGAAACGCGCCGCGACCTGCGCCACCGCGATCGCGGCTTGGTCCAACGCGTGCTCGCCGGCGCCCGACGGGTGCGCGTCAGGTTCGGGCAATGCAATGGCGTGCACCGGCTCACCACCGTTGGCGGATTGGATAACGCTCATGCTGATTGCACGTCGCGCTGCAATTGCGAGACGGCCTCAGCCAGTGAATCGATGCTCTGAAACAGATGGCGATTCAGCATGCGGTCGGGAATTTCGACGTTGAAGTGTTTTTCGATCGCAAGCATCAATTGAATCGTGTTCAGCGACGACAAACCTGCTTCGTAGAGGTCGTCACTGTCGGAAAGGCGGTCAACGGATAATTCCAGGTGAGCGACTTCCTGGATGATCTGTCTTAATTCGTTTTTCATCGGATGCTCCGGTATCAATCATTTTCCGGCTCGGGTCGTCCAAATCCCGGCGGCGGCACTCCCCGTGCGCGAAGCTAGTAGACCAGTCCGTACTCGCGAGATCTGTGCGGCACCCGACAAAACGCCGGTGCCTCTAACAGCGTGAAAAAGTGCGTGCAAAACGCAGCGTTCACACAAAGAAGCGCTGTGCAACGCGGTTTGGAGGCGCTGCACACTACGGCGGAGCACCAATCGGCGGCGCCGGGCAATAAAAAACCCGGTGGCAGCAGGTGCAATTGGCGGAAAAAACGGTATCCAAGACCCGCAGCCCGAATGCGACTACGCTGATTGTGCGCGCTCGCACGTTGGAGGTACTGATTCGGCATGCAAAATACCTGGCATGGCTTGCGGCGCAGACGGCGGGAAGCGAGCGAGATGGATTAACCGGCCTGCCCGCCTGAGGGACCAGCGGCGCGATGCTGGAGCGGTTCGCGCGACAGCCGGCTGCGCAATGCGTCGCGCAACGGTGCGACGATCCGCTCCTGGCACACCACTGCTGCCACCACAGTGCCAACCAGATAGGCCGGGTAAAGCGCCATCGACGGCACGACGTCGCGTGACGCGTTTACACATGCCGTGAACTGCTGCACGCATTGTAGCGGGTCCATGCCGATCGCCAGCAACTTTCCCAGCTTGGTGAAGACGAGAAACAATGGCAAATGGATGGCGAACAGCGACAGCGCTGCGTTGCCGAGCCGGGTGGCGAGCCGCGCGGCCGCGGTGGGCATCGTAACATGAGCACACACCAGGATCAGTGCGGCCTGGGATGGCAGCAGCGCGCCGTTATGCACAATGTACTGCCAGCCAAATCCGCCATGCTCGAGCGCCTTGACGCCGCCGATGAAGGACAGCGCGACGAAAGCGAGCGTTGCGGCACGGACCGCCCGCGCCCGGCTATGCCAGGCGTGGGCGCCCATGATTGAGCTAGATGTGGATGAACCGGGGAGGACGCTTGGGGAACGACGGAATGAAAGTACGGAACCGGTCGGTCCCCGCCGGCGGCGAGCGCCGGACAGACAGCATGGGAGGGACGTTGGCGCACGTGCGGCATGGCAGGGCGCAACACGCGTCGACGCAGCACAGCCGTCCGTGGGGGCAGCTGCAGCGGTCGCTGTCGTGCGCTTGCTGCGGCCGGGCCGTCGCTTGCGTCGCGTATGCCGTCGCGCGCGCGGCAACGCGTGCGCCGTGGGTGCGCACCGCCGGCGTCGCGCCAGGCGCGAACGCTGGAACCAGCGTGTTTCTGACGTGGTGGCTGTTGTATGCGTACGACAGCGATGGCATTGCCGTCGCAATATGTCGCGATGGCGATGAATCCGTGCCGGCCGGCTGTTACGCTTGAACGGGCGACGGCTCCTGTCGGTGCTGCGTATTGTGCGACTGCCGCACGCCGACGTCGCCAAGCAGGTGTAGCGGCGTTGCCGCACACGGGATTTTGTGAACGAATTGGTAGCGTAGTGCGTGGTAGCTGGCATCCGGATCATCGAAGGCTGCCTTCATCCGCTGCAATTCTTCGTCCCGATAGGCTTGCAGCGGCTTGCGTCGTTCGTCCATGCTTCGCACGCGCGCCTTGATGTTCAGATACGTCGAGAACCGTTCGTCCTGCGCGATCGTCTGGCAATGGCGTGACAGCAAAGCGTGATATTCAGTCCAATCCTCTGGCAGCACGTGGTCGACGAGGTTCATGCCTAGCGCTTCGTCCGCCACTACCGGCAAGCATGCGTCGACTAGGGCCTTCGCTCGTGCGGCGCCGGTGCGACGCGGCAATAGGTAAGTCCAGTACTCGGAGCCGTATAAGCCCATTGTCTGGTAGTGTGGATTGAGCACGACGCCGCGGCGGGCCAGCACGAAGTCGCATGCCAGTGGCATGATGGCGCCGCCGGCGCCGGCGTTGTTGCGCAGCGCGGCAATGGTGATCTTGCGTTCGGTCAGCAGGATGGTGCGCACTAAGTCGTTTATCGCATTGATGTTGCGCCACGACTCGCCGGCCGGATCCGGCGATGCCTCGATGCAGTGCAAATGAATGCCGTTGCTCCAAAAATCGTTGCCGCCCATTAGTACGATCACGCGCACGTCGTGGCGCCGACTCAGCGCGTCAAGCACATGAGTCAGGCGCGTGCATTGGCCGGTGCTCATCGCGCCGTTGTGGAAGTCGAATTCGACGTATGCCACCCGATGTTCGACATGGATGCGGATATCCTCGATAGCAGGCGAGTCCATCTCGGGTAACTGCTCTAGCCAGGCTGCGTCGCCGAACGCGGCGCGCAGCGCCAGCATCGCCGGGAGCTTGATGCCGGCGCCTGGACCGCGGCTCCCCGCCTTCATCTGCTTGATCCATACGGCACCGTCCCGCGTGGCGCGGCACACCGCGCCGTGCCGCTGGCCCAGCCATGCCCCCGGCGTGGCCTCATGTGCGATGCCCGTATCCGCTACCGCACCGAACAGATACACCGGCTGGCCATGGATCTCGTCACGCACGCCGGGGAAGCCGTCAGCCGCATGGATGCGGTTGACGATCGTATCGGTGTCGTCGGTGCTCCAGTCGATGCGGCGTGCATCCTGTCGCATCAGCACGTGGGGACGGCCCTTGACCGACGGGCGAGAATAGTCTTGCGGATGCGGCCGGAACCGCGGATTCGCGAAATCGACCAGTGCCTGCCGGATGAGCTTCACCGCGCCGGGTATGACATCACGTCGATAGATGCTGCCTTTGCTGGCCGTGCGCATCGCAAACCGGTGCGTCCCCCACACATCGCCGCCGTCCATTTCGGCGCTGGCTTGCAGCAGGGTAACGCCCCACTCGGATTGCCGGTGGGTAATCGCCCAATCCAACGCGGACGGCCCCCGATCGCCCTCGATTCCCGGGTGCACGACCAAGCACGGCCAGGCGCGCCATACCGTGTCGGGAATGCGATGTTTCAGGAATGGACAGATGATCATATCCGGATTGACCTGTTCAGCGCGAGCCAGCATCGTGTCCGGGTCCGGCGACAATTCAATGCAGACGCGATGCTCCAGTGCAATGAGTTCGCGATGAACACGCTGGACCATGCCGTTATAGGCCGAGGCAAACAGCAGAATATCCAAGCGCCCCCCAGATGGTGTTTGCGATATCGAGCAATCAAAAAACGCGAATACAGCGTGAAGCGTAGCAATCCCACCTCGCGCGACGACAGGGATGCCGAAGAAAGCGACGGGAAGGCGAAGTGATGGGCGTTGAAAGGGTGCTGTGTGGCGCCTAAGCAAACAGAAATCCGCTTTCGGAAACATCGACCGGTGATGCCCGGATGCCCGGAAAAATGTGCCGGACTCAGCCCGGCCGGACTACCAAGACATGGGTAAAACTGAGCTGTGAAGCAGGCATATCATGCCGGCTACCGTGATGTCGCGGAAAATTAATCCATATTGTCCGATGAGTTAGCAATCCAAAACAGAAAGACCCAATTTGTACTATACCAATAAAACCGGTGTGGGTGACTTGATTGGTTCATATATTTCGCCCAAATCGTTATATAAGCAACGATTGTTTCCTTATTGATCTTTACTTGGCGCTTCGCGCGTGATACGTTTCGCGCCTCATACTTTCAATTGCATTACATGCAGTTCAGCCAGCAAATGAGTTGACGCGCACGCCGGTGCCGAGGCAGCGCTATTGCTCTGCGTCTAACATTTAATAGAAGGCCGTCGGTCTTTTTTAAAGATTATCCGGTTCTTCGGAGGGCTGCTTTTAACCACTTAAAATGGTGACCATCATGAAAATGGAATTAAATAAATGTCTTTGCCGGTTGATTAAGCCAGGTCGAGTATCCTCCAGCGCAATGGTGATCGCTGTTGCGCTGTCCATGAATGCGTGTGGCGGAGGGGGAGGCGAGCCCGGTGTCGGCGACGCGATGGTTGCCGGCCAGCCTGATACGCGGACTGTGACCGTCCTTCATACTTCGGCGCTGTCCAAGCAGCCGGCTTCGATGTCCTCCGAAAACTCGGCTTCGGTGCTGTCCGAAGGGCCGACTTCGGCGTCATCCGAAAAGCCTGCTTCAGGGCTGTTCGGGGAAGCTGTCACGAGTTATTTTCAAATGCAGGCCAGTGACGGAACACGGGATTTAGCGGCTACCGTCGGCATGGTGCCTATTGAGGGCGCATCCGACGACGACCGGATCGTCTACGTGGCCTATACCCAGCGCGATGCGGAACCCTCGTCCCGCCCAGTCACCTTCTTGTTCGGTGACAGCGTTCGACAGGATCCGCTGCGTTCTACCGGCTATCTGTTGCTGGCAACGGTCGGTCCTATCGTCGGGAACCTTTCGGGCCGAGAATGCTGGGATCGATATGACAACGTCTCTACGTTGCTCGACGTGTCCGATCTGATTTTCGTCCATCCTACCGGATCGGGATTGGGCGATTTCTGGGGCAGCCCTCATGCGGGGAGAACGGCAATGCGTTTCATTGATAACTATCTAGATGCGCATCAGAGGCGTGGCTCGCCAGTGTACCTTGTCACTCACGGTGCACGTGTGGCCGGTCATGCAATGGATTTATTGAAAACGAGGCCTCACGGGTTCGCCGGCATGGCGATGCTCTCGCCGGTCTTGGGGCCGGACGGGCGTGCCGAACATCGGGAGCCGCCTGCCGAGATATCGTGGGAGCTGGGCGCGCAATGGCTCCTACACCTGGATGCCGATCTTGGTCTTGACGCCACGCGCCATTTGCCTACCGAGCTCGATCGTCTGTGGCAGTCGCCGTACGATGTCGCTGGCGATATCCGACGTTGCGCCAATGATTCGTTCTGCGCCCAAAGCAGCGAGGCACCGCCATGGTCGGCAGGCGCGCTAGTCGATGCGTTGTCGGTAGCTGACGCGCCTCGGCTGTTTATCGCATATGGTTCAGACGTTCAGGAGCAGGCGTTTTCGTCTGAACTGAGCCGCCTGAATGTGCATCCCACGCTTGCCAATCGAATCCAGGTGGAAAGCTATCGCGGCTTTCAAGAGGGTGATTCACGGCGAGACTTGTTTTATCTGGACGAAGTATCGCGGTTACTCCTCCGAGGAGGCCTCCAGTGGCTTTATGCGTCGCGCGATGATGCATCCGTTGGCGGTTTGTCACACAAGGAGAAGCCAAGTCGAACGATCGCACGATCCGATGCATTGTTGCAAGAACGCGATAGCGGCCTGGAGCTGGACATGATGGGTGACACGACGCGCGACTCACCGGCGGACAGCGTGCTTGTGCAGCAGGAGGACACCTGGATATCGATGCCGCGCCAGTTGGACCGCAGTTGGCTCGACCAGCTAAGCAATCCGTTCCGGGAAGGTCTGTCAGAGGACGAGTGCCTCGAACGAGCGTGCCAGTTAACCTTTGCACTGTTGCAAGAAGCCGAAAATTGTTTGCGGACGGGCCCGACATGGCAGCCGAGAAGGCGCCAGTCGGCCGATAGTGTTTTCGCGCAGGACGATGGCGTGCTCCATCTGCCGCGGACCAGCGTATCGGAGACGACGGTGTCTGGTTATGGCGATGTGCGGAGACGGGGTTCAAGGCTGACGCCAATCCGAGTCGAGCCAGAATTGACAGAACCGCGTTGGCCTGACCTACCGACGCCGCCGGCCTCGCCCGAGAAATAACCCTCCAACGGTGCGCGTGGGCAGCGTGCGAGAGAATGCGCACGCTGCCATACAGAGGTGACCTGGTGACACAACGTCACATGCTACCGGCGCAGGCGCTGATAGACGGATCACTCCAAGTGGACACTTTGTTGCCGGCCACCACCGGATTTCGCGGTCACGGTATGAAGCAGGCAAGCAGTGCTGCACCCGCTTGCTTGGTGAGGTGGTTGCGTTGGACAAAGGCTATTGTCTCTCTCACGGCATTTTGCCGTTGTCCTTTGCCCAGCATGTTAATCACGCCATCGCGCCGGGCCGCATCCAGCACTTCCAGCGCATCGACGCCGTTTGTGTCACTGCCATCGAGCAAACGCAGCGCACGCTGCCAAATCTGCCGCGACAGCGTGTCGTGCAACCGAGGCGTGGTTTCGATCAGCCGGTGGACTGCTTGTATGCGCACCGGAGGGGGCGTGCGCAACAGTGCGGACTCCAGCATCGAGAGTTTGTCGGCGTGCTGCGCTGCGGGCAAGGTGGTCAGCCCCAGCAGCAGTTGTTGCAGCGTGATCATCAGCTGTTCGGATGGCAGCCCCAACGCCAGCTGCTGCATGTCTGCGTAGCGAAACGGGCGTTGTGCATCGGGCAGTCCGCTCACAGCCGCGGCTAATGCGCCGACTGGCGCACCTTGAAGCGAGGGCGGCAGGCGCCGTGTCCAGTCCTGCAATATTCCGTATTCCATCGACACGTCGAGGGCCGCGCCGTGGCTGCTGTCGCGCAATACAGATAGTTGCGTCGCCAACACGGCGATGAGTTCGGCTTGTTGCGTCTGGTCAAGCGAGGGTAGGCGGCCCAACAGCGCCTGATACCGCGCCGCGAATTGCGACGGCCCCAATGGCAGGCATGACAGCGTCGAGGCAAGCGACGCCCACAGGTTCTGATGGCCGTTCCGATGTTGCTCGGCAATCGCCTGCATGAAGTCGAATAATTCCACGCGCTGTTGCGGTGCGTATTGGGCAATCGATACGATCATCAGTTGTTGGATGACATGGCCATGTCGGGGGATTCCGTCTGCCGCGCGGAATAGGCGTTTGAAGGCCTCCGGTCGTTCGGCGGCCGGCAGCCATGGCAGCCGGTACCAGAGCGCCACGACGGGGTCGGTGCGCAGGCTGGGCTCGAACTGGAGGTCCTGCGTATCGTCGAGCAACTGTTGCAGCGACGCGAGGTCCACGATCGTTTCGGCCCGTCGGCAGTTGCGCCATGCCAGTCGTCGTTCGCGCAGGATCCCATAGGAGCGTTGGTTCAGCGCGGAAAGCTGTGCGATATCGTCGCACGACAGGTACGACGCGATTTGCTGGATCACCTCCGGCGGCAGATCATCATACGTGGTTCGGCTTGCTGGCGCGAATGCAGCGTTACAAACGACGTGACCGGTGCGCGCGGGCCGCGGGGGCGCGGCAGCGGCCTGCACGGAGTGTCGGCCGTCGGTGGCATAAACGGCGAACTTGACGGCATTAAAAGCGTCGTTGAAGTCGAGATCCATCGGCGGGTCAGTTAGTCGTGATCCACGTTAGATGAAAGCCATCCGAAAGATTGTACGTCAACAAGGGGCGAAGATCAGTCATATTTTTTCTTGATGCGCGCCAATCTAAAATATATTGGTTAATTGGTTACAATTCCGACACTGTTGCGCGTACCCGTGTCGCGGCCTGTGTGCCTACGATCGCGTGTCCTCGCGCACGAACACGCGCAGGCGCTCGTGCGTATCGCCTTGGCGGGCACCTTGCCACACGCGCTTCCAGCCGTCGTAACCTGCGTCCAGCTTCGACGTATCATCCTGCACGATCAGCCAGCGGCAGGCGCTCGACGCGGCCATGTCGAGCGGCACAGGCCGATGCACGATACCGGTCACGTATTCGAGCATTGGCGCTTCCGATTCGCCGAGGCCAACGCTGGCCATGCAATCGCCGCTGTGCCAGTCGGCATGGAGCGACGCGGCCAGTTGCTCGAACACTGGCGTATAGCTCTTTGCGCGGTCCAGCCACGGCAGCAGCAACGTGAAGACAAGCCCCCAGGCGAGCGTCACGCCGGCGCACCAGACAAATGGCGCTTGGGCGGGTCCGAGCCGTCGTGCATATTGGCATGCGGCGAACCAGGCGATGCACAACGCAATGGCCAGCGCCACCGCTGGCGGCTGGAACGGAACCACGTAGTCCAGCGGCAGCCACTTTTGTAACCATCGGGCGGCGTCGTGCGCCGCGATCGGCCGCATCATCACCGCCCAAACGAACCAGGCCAACGCGCCGAACGCGGTAAACAGCACGAGGCTCAGCGCGCTCCATCCGCGTCGCAGCGCGGCGGGCAATTGGGCCACTCCATCCGCGCCGAGCACGGCGAGTGGAGCCACGAACGGCAACAGGTACAGCACCCGTGCGGTCGCTGACAGGCTGAGCAGTCCGATGCCGAACACGCAGAAAAGCAGCGCAATGCCGGTCGCCGGCTGGGTGATCTTGCGCCAGCCGCCGTGTGCGAGTGCGTACAGGGCCAGTGGACCGCTCGGAAACGCGCCGATCAGCAGCGCGCGCAGTACCACCGCATGATCGTTGTCGGAGCCCAGCCGATCCACTGAGAAACCGAGAAAGCGGCCCACGTTGTTGTCCCAGAACCAGTCGATGAACAGCTCAGGCGAGCGATGGGCGAGCAGTGCCGGCCAGACGAGAAAAAACGGTACGCTTAGCCCCATCGCGAGCACCACCGCCGCGACGTAGCGGCGCGAGCGGCACGCGGGCGTGAGCGCCGGTAATGCGGCCGCGGTCAGCGCCAGCACGCCGGGGATGAACAATCCCTTGGTCATCTGCGCGATGCCGGTGCCGATGCCGAACCATGCCACGTCGGTGAACGTTGCGCTGTGACCAGCCTGCATGCGCAGTGCGATCCGGTATAAGCCGTACAGTGCGCAGACGGTCCCGGTTACCAGTGCGACGTCCGTGAACAGGTCGTGTACGTGCTTGACCATGATCAGGGTGCCGCTGAACAGCGACAGTGTGACGAGCGTCGCTTGCCATGGATCGCGGCACTCACGCGCTGCTGCGCCGCCGGTATGACTCTTGTCGCGCGCGCGCAGGCGGCTCCACGCCGCTAACACCAGCAGTGTGACGGCGCCGCACAGCACCGTCGTGAGCCGGGCGCCGTCATGCAGCGGCAGCCATCGCGACAGGCTCCCGGCTACCAGCGCTGCGACCCAGTAGTACAGCGGTGGCTTCTCCATGAACGGCTGCCCAGCGTTGATGGGGACGATCCAGTCCTTGCCGTGCAGGAACGATTGGATCATGCCGAACGAATAGGTCTCGTCTTGCTTCCACGGCGCGTGGCCGAGTATGCCGGGCAGCAGGTATAGCAGGGCGGCGAGTACGATAAGTGCAGTGCGACGTAGCGCGAGGGGCGGCGCGGCCCATGAGTTGCTGGCCGACAGCGCATCCGGCGTCGGCGCACCTGGATGCGTGCCGCGAGCCGGCTGCTGCGGCGTGCGAATTGGCTTGGACTTCATACAGCGTTGTGAGAGGGTACTGACCATTTCAACGGCCAGGTTGGCCGGCAGGAGTGGTGAGCATACAGGAAGCCGCCCTGTCCGTTTGTCAAATGGCGGATCGCACGCCTGTTCGTTGCGGCTTCGGCGTTCGGCGCCGGGCATCGCCGGTCCTCGTGCTGCGGCACGGGGCAAGCTCGACTATAGTGTCGGACATGAGGATCACAATCATTCAACTGGTCCAGGCACTGGCGGTGTTGCTGTTGTATTTTGCCCCGTCGATCGTGGCTGACCGGCGCAAGCGGCCGGATACGTTGATGCTGGCTCTGTTCAATGTCTGCCTGGGGTGGACGGTTCTTGGATGGCTGCTTGCGCTGCAATGGGCGCTTGGGCCAGTCGCGCATACGGTCGATGTCGGCAAGTTGACGGTGCGGCGGCGCACGTCGACCATGCGCATGTTGTCGAACAGCTTGACGCAGCGCGCTCGGCGCACGGATGTGCGCGATGCGCAACGGGAAGCGGACGTCAAGGCGGCGCGGGCGCGGGCGCGCCGCGGTGAATTCTAAACCGTAAGACGGCCGCATCCCCCGGCGCGTCGCCGCTCGAGCCGCACGGCAAACAGGCGCAGCCTCCCATCGCGCCGTGCACGCTGGCGCAGCGTTTGCGACACTGGCTGCGTTGCTCAGCCCAGGCCGTCGAGCATTGAGCTGAGCACTTCGTCGAACGCCTGTTGGGCGTCTTCCAGTTCCTGCAGTGCCGCGTCAAAGGTACTCAGCGCGAAGCCCGATGGGCGGCCGTCGCCTTCAGGCGGGAATTGTTTCTGCAGCGCGGCGAATGCACTTTGCACGCCAAGGGTCGCGGTCACCACGCGCTGCATGGCCCGCGTTTCCGCTGCCCGGATCTGTTCTACCGACATGGTGTGCATCCTGAATGGTTGGGACAAAAAGGATACTATCAGGGCTCATGCGTCGTTTCGTCGTTCTATGCTGGATCTTTTTGATGACGTTCCGAAACCGGACATAGATTGGTATCCGAATTGCCTCACACCTGCCGTGGTGGCGGACTCGCTGCGCCAGCTTATGGACGAGGTCGCGTGGCGACAGGACTGGATCAACACGCCGCGCGGCCGCATTCCGCTGCCGCGGTTGACCGCTTGGCAGGGCGATCCCGACGTCGTCTATGTATATTCCGGCATTGTGAACGTGCCGGCGCGATGGACGCCCACGGTGCTGGCGCTGCGTCGAATCGTGGAGCGCGTGGCCGCCACGCGGTTCAATAGCGTATTACTCAATCGCTACCGTCACGGCAAGGATGGCATGGGTTGGCACGCCGATGACGAAGCGTCGTTGGGCCAGCAGCCTATCATTGGCTCACTCAGTCTCGGGGCGGCGCGCACCTTCGAGTTGCGCCATAATGCGACCGGGGTCGTGCATAGGCTCAGGCTCACCAGCGGCAGTTTGCTCGTGATGCGAGGCCGGACGCAGGCTGAATGGAAGCACCGCGTGCCGAAGGCTGCTGGACTGGCTGCTGAACGGCTCAACTTGACCTTCCGTTGGGTCGAGTCCACACAGCGCACAGCGGCCGGGCGTGCGTGAATGCGGCGCCTGTGCCAGACTCGATCACGGTCGCCTATGCGCTCGGCATGGGCGAGGTGAAACTGCTCGGCAAGATCGGCACCACGAAGGCGGACATCGATCACTTGTGCAAGCGACTGCATCGGCCTCAGAAACCTTTTGGCCTGGACTTCGAGCGGCTTTGAGATTAGAGACCTGCTTCGCCGGTTTCCTGATAGCGACGTAGCCATTTGCGAAGTGTCGGTCGGGAGATGCCACACCGAGCGCACACGGGGCCGGCGTTGCCGGCCTCGTGATACATGTGCACCCAACGTAATCGCGCGGCGATCTCTCGGTCCATCGCCTCATTTTAGTTGAAACGATGTCTGTGAATCGCACACCACCTGCCGACTCAAGTCGCCTCGTGCACTATACCCAGTTTTTCAGGATGAGCGGCGCTTCGATCCGATCGTAACGGCGACTGTTGTTGGTGACCAATATCGCACCCGCTGAAAGCGCGTGCGCGGCAATCATCATGTCCATCTCGCCAATAGGTTGCCCGGTGCTGATCAACTGGTGACGAATCTCAGCATACCAATCAGCCGCTTCGGCGTCCTACTGTAAAGTACGAACGATTTTGAGGAACTGACGTACCGCCAAATGCAAACGATGCCCAAGAGGCAAACGCTTCAGGCCGTACAGCAGTTCGGCCCGGGGCATCACCGAAATACAGACCGTCGCTGGTACTAAACTCACCAACTTGGCCTCAATCGCGGGCGACTTGTCTTTGATTAGATAGCTGGTGATGTCGGTGCCCAAGAGATACAGCATAGTTACCGACACGCTTGGTTCTTCAAGGGAAGTTCATCACCCAAAATCCCTTGATCTTGCGGCGCCATGTTCAACGGGCGGTCGCCAAGAAATTCGTCCGGCACATCAATGGAACGGAGTAACTCGAAGAAATTCCAGCGGCAAGCGTACTGCTTGGCTGGCCCCATTTTTGAAAAGCTTGGCAATACGGGTATCGATCATAAAAAAACTTTACAGACTGCGTATATACAGCAGTATAGATTTTTTGGCGGCGACTGTTGAACACTGTTTTCCCCGCCCTGAATGACGAAGCTTGTCGCGCTTCGGATCAGCCTGCCAACCAACTAGCTAGCATCATCCCAAAAAGCAGCCAAACGATTTGGCTAACCTTATTAGTTGTCCGCACGCCAGCATTGTAGATCCGGCCTACCCGATTCAGTTTTGCGTCGCTCACGACGCTTTCTTGCATCGACCCTCAGCCACACAGGCTTTCCAAATCGCAGCGCGCCAGCTGTAGTCTAGCGAGCGCGCCCACTGAATAGCTTCGAGCGACGTATTGGCCTCAACCATGGTTCGAGCCGCTTTCTCACCATCGCTTCGGCTTCTACCTCGGGCGTTTTGTCTCCCTTATACGCAATAATGATCTGCACAACGACACCGCGGGGAGAAAAGGTCACCTGGCGCACATCGACGACTGAATATAGACTGAAATCTCCCGCAGGCGGCCAATTCGGCGAAACGGCGATCAGCAACGCCGGCGGAATCGATCCGACCATTTCCGCAACGCCCGTTGTCAGGCCAGGCACCTCAAATGCTGGCTGACGGTTCTGTTGTGCTGACAGTAGATACACATTAGTTTAGTGTATCTGTTGTGTATGCAAAGGAGCTTAACATGCGAGACGCCGCTATTAATCTGCGTGCATTGCCTGAACAGCGCGATCTAATAGACCATGCCGCAAGCCTACTCGGCAAGAACCGCTCTGACTTCATGCTTGAAGTTGCGTGCGAGCGAGCGCAAGCGGTTGTGCTGGATCAGGTCTTTTTCCATCTGGACGCTGACAAGTTCCAGCAGTTCGTGGCAATTTTAGATGCGCCGCAAAGTGCCAATCCGGGCCTTAAGCGCTTGATGAAAATTAAGGCCCCCTGGAAGTGAGGGTGGAACTTTTTGCCCTACAGCCCCTATGCGCTCAGCATCGGCTTGACGAGTTCGACTGTGGCGAGTCAGCTTTGAATGAATGGCTTAAGCGTCGAGCGTTAATCAACCACCTGAGCGGAGCCAGCCGTACATTTGTCGCGGCTAATGCTGACCATCGCGTCTTCGGTTACTATGCGTTGGCAGCAGGGGCGGTTTCACATCAGCAAGCCACTGGCGCGGTTCGTCGCAATATGCCGGACCCGGTTCCGGTAATGGTACTGGCTCGGCTTGCAGTCGACCTACGAGCCCAGGGCATTAAATTTGGCGCAGCCTTGCTGCAAGACGCGGTATGCCGGGTGCAAGCTGTATCGGAAAATGTCGGCGTTCAAGCTTTGCTTGTCCATGCGCTGCATGAGCGTGCGCGTCAGTTTTACGAGCGCTACGGATTCCAATCCTCGCCAGTGCATCCTATGACGTTAATGCTGCGCTTACCGCAAGACAGCCACCCGTAAAGGATCGCTGGCTGTAACGATGCGAGCCGCCAATGCGGCGTCGAATTCGTCCAAGCGCTCGTCTGTCTTACGGCGAACGGTTTGATCGCGTTTATGCCGAAAACGAGTGCGAACCGCAAAAAGGTTCGATGCCAACGGAAAGCCGATCACGGCAAACTTGACTGGCGCCAACCGTCACGATGTAACACAACTGATTCCGCTGGTTGAGGCCATCGTGCCAATTGTGGCGTACGTGGGCGGCCTCTGAACTATTCTGGCCGCGTGTACGCCGATCGTGATTGCGACCACAAAAAATACCGACGCATCCTTAACGAGCGATACATTCCCACAAGCATTGCCCGACGAAGCCACTCACACGGCAGTGGCCTCGGGAAGTTGCGTTGGGCCACCGTCGAGCGTACGCATGCTTGGCTGCATCATTTCCGCCGTCTGCGTATTCGCTTTGAACGTCGCGCTGACATTCACGAAGCGTTTCTCAAACTCGGTTATTGCTTGCTCTGCTAGAATACCCGTCAGTGAGCGCAATAGTCTTTACGAAACCGTCTCTTAATAGTGAGATATTGGAAGTGCTGCTTCTCTAGTCCGCAAAGTGTCGTTACCTGGACACTGGTAAAGGCCGGTGGATGCTAGCGGGGATAGGGCTCCAGCATCGCGTCGCAATCGAGCAACATAAAGCATTGCCTATCGTTATTGACTCGCCCAAATGATTTGGATAAATCCAATAAATTCAGGCATTAACGCGCGCCATGCGCTTTATCACAGATAACGAAAAGGACTATTGCGCGATGCGGCATGCGACCCTTCCAGTGTGGGCATACACTCGACTTAATCCCACGGCGTATGCTGGACTATCGATTAGCCGAATGCACAAACGGCACGGTCTCGGGAGGCCCAATCTAAATAGCATAGGAGAAGCAGATGAAAAAGACTCTATTGGCTGCCGCGGTGTGCGGCACGTTTGCTGTCTCGGCTCACGCGCAAAGCAGCGTGACACTTTACGGCACGCTTGATGCAGGTCTGGTCTATACCAACAATCAACTGGGCCACAGCAATTGGCAGCAAGCAAGCGGCTCGGTATCGAATACCTATTTCGGACTGCGTGGCGATGAGGACCTGGGCGCCGGCCTGCATGCCCTCTTCAAGTTGGAGAACGGCTTTAACTTGAATAATGGACGATATAGCGAAAGTGGTTCGATCTTCAATCGGCAAGCTTATGTCGGGCTACGTAGCGATCAGTATGGCGCGTTGACCCTGGGACGCCAATACGATTCGGTGGTTGATTACTTGGCACCGCTGTCCGCGGCGGGCTATGGGTATAGTAACAACCTCGCTGGCCACCCGTTCGACAACGACAATCTCGACCACGCGTTCTCGATCAAGAACGCGGTTAAGTACACGAGCCCAAACTATGACGGCGTGCAGTTCGGCGGCTTGTATGGATTCAGCAACGCGGCCGGCCAGTTCTCGAACAACCGCGCATGGAGCGTCGGCGCGTCTTATGCGAACGGTCCGCTCAACGTGGCCGCCGCGTATCTGCAATTGAACAATTCGGGCAGCACAAATACCGGTGCGGTGGCTCTGGGCAATGGCGATGCAAACGTAGCTGCTGTGCTTCAACGTACGTATGGCGTCGGTGCAAGCTATGCGTACGGCCCGGCGAATGTCGGTTTCGTATGGACGCATACGCGCTTTGACAATATGCAAGGTGTAAATCTCGGCGGTCAAACCCTTGGCGGCCTCGGCGGCACGAATCTCGGGATGGACAACTATGAGATCAACGGCCGCTATGCGCTGACGCCGGCGCTGAGCCTTGCAGCGGCTTATACGTACACCGACGGGCGCGTCAGTAGCGCGGACGGCAACGGCGATCCGAAGTGGCATACCGTCTCGCTGCAGGCGGATTACGGCCTGTCTAAGCGCACCGATGTCTACGTCGAAGGCGTGTACCAGCATGCGTCCGGCCAGTTGGGTAAGCTCGGCGCGAACTTCGCCGCGATCAACACGCTGTCGCCGTCGACTACCGGCAACCAGGTTGCCGCGGGAATCGGCTTGCGCCATCGGTTCTAATCGCGGTACGCGACGCTTTGCTCGAAGCGTCGCAAACGAGTGGCACGCTCGTGATTCGCAGTGATCGCACTGCGCGGCGTTGCGCCCGATGCCGCGCGCGATCCCGCCCGCCTCTATCTCGGCAATTCGGCCGTATTGGTCACCGAATACGACCGCCAGAATCTGTGTTTTTCTAGATCAGTCCGGTGACGTAGAATACGGCGATCACGAAGAACACGGCGAGCGTCTTGATGACAGTGACCGCGAAGATGTCGCGGTAGGATTCGCGGTGAGTTAGACCGGTGACGGCCAGCAGCGTGATTACCGCGCCGTTGTGCGGCAGCGTGTCCATGCCGCCGCTGGCCATGGACACGATTCGGTGCAGCACGTCCAGCGGAATCTGGGCAGCCTGTGCGGCCTCCACGAACATGTTGGACATCGCCGCCAGCGCGATGCTCATGCCGCCGGACGCCGAGCCAGTAATGCCGGCGAGCGAGGACACCGAGATCGCGGCGTTGACCAGCGGATTGGGAATGCTGCGCAGTGCGTCGCTGACCACCAAGAAGCCGGGCAGTGCCGCGATCACGCCACCGAAGCCGTACTCCGATGCGGTATTGAGCGAAGCGAGCAGCGCGCCGGCCACCGCGGCCTTGGTGCCGCTGGCAAAACGCTCACGAATGCGGGTGAACGCGCTGAGCAACACCAGCACGATACCCAGCAGCAGCGCGCCCTCCACTGCCCAAATCGCAATCACCCCCTTGGTGGCGATACTCAGCGGCGGGTGCACGCCGGGCAGCACGCTGGGCGCCACTGTATATTCGGCGCCATACCATTGTGGGAGCAGTTCGGTCAGCGCGAAGTTGGCCACCCCCACCAGCACTAGCGGCGCGAGGGCCAGCGCGGGATGTGGCAGGCTTGCCGACTCGACGTGCTCCGGTTCGTTGACCAGTGACGTGCCGTAGCCCTCGCCGCGCTTGAGGGCAGTGCGTCGGCGCCATTCGAGATACGCCAGCCCCACGACAAGGATGAATGCTGCGCCAATCATACTCAGCGCCGGCGCAGCCCAGGCGGTGGTTTTGAAGAAGGTGGTCGGGATGATGTTCGGGAGCTGAGGCGTGCCGGGCAATGCATCCATCGTGAACGAAAACGCGCCTAGCGCGATCGCGCCGGGCATCAGCCGCTTCGGAATGTTGCTTTGCCGGTACAGTTCGGCGGCGAATGGATACACGGCGAACACCACCACAAACAGCGACACGCCGCCGTAGGTGAGTAGCGCGCAGACGGCGACGATGACGGCGTTGGCGCGTGAGCGGCCGATGTACCGGATGGCCGCGGCTACGATCGACTCGGAGAATCCGGATAGCTCGATGACTTTGCCGAACACGGCGCCGAGCAGGAATACGGGGAAGTAGAGTTTGATGAAGCCGACCAGTTTCTCCATGAAGATACCGGAGAATACCGGGGCGACGGCGGTCGGGTCGGTGAGCAGTACCGCGCCCAAAGCGGCCACGGGGGCGAATAAGATCACGCTGTAGCCGCGGTAGGCGGCAAACATCAGAAACGCCAATGCGGCAATTACGATCAAGAACGACATGTCGACTCCCGCTCCATGATGGCCTTCGAAGGCCACTTGTGATTTTCCTTGCAGTGCCCATGGCGTGGTGTAACGCTGGCTTAAGCACGAGCGCGCCATTGTGCCGCAAGCCGCATCCCACCGGTGATAAAGGGCACCTAAGGCCAGCTGTATCGATACTCGACCGGTGATAATGCCGCAAAGCGCCAATATTGTCTCATGATGTCGGTATGATGGGGTCGGGACGTAGATTCCGACAGGCACTCAAAATCGCTTGGGGGTATCAGGTATCGGGTATCGGGCGGCGGAAGCCGTGCCGATTGCTGGTAAAGTTTCGAATCCTTGTTTGACGAAGTAGCGAGGTGGATGTGGCAGTTTTGCAGATTTCCCGGCATAGGCGGCCGATCGCGGCCGCAACAATCGCTTTTGCGGCATTGGCGTGGCTCGGCGCGTGCGCACCAGTCGCCGGCCCGAGCGAGGTGGATCCCGCCGACGCAGCGGCGCTGAGGGCCGGGTCTGGGCGCGGTGGGCAGCCGTCCTTCGCTGCCCCAGCAACGGCCTCGACGCTCGCGGCGGCACCTGGCGCCGAAGCCACGTCGTCAAATGCCGAAAAAGGACAGAATGGTCTGGCACGGGATATCGTGGTAGGCGGCGTTTCAGGCTATCACGTCACGTTGAGAATGACTCCCCCGGCGCAAGTGTGCGATGCCGATGCGTTCGTCGATGGTGTGAGAACAGGATATATCACCACATGGAACGGCCTGGTTGCCGCCTCCGGTGGCGCGTCCGACAACGGCGCATTGCATCGGCCGGTGTTCGACCCGGCGCCTGTCGTGCCGTCCGATGAGCGTTACCGATTACAGTGGAAGGGCGGCCCTGAACCGGCCAATGCGTGTGCGGCGTACGGCTATCAGATTGGCAAGGTCATGGGCACCCGCCAGGCGTACATCGACGCGCGTGGTGCTTCCTGAGCGCGGCGCTCGCGGCGATTTCCGAGCGTGCGTAAGGCGGACGTCGCAGATGCTGCTTCAGAGCGCCACCGCTGAACCGTCAGCATCAACGATGGCCGACGATGCGGTTCCAGCCGTGCCGGATCGACGCCTTCAGACGGTGCCATCCATCGCTCGCAAGGGCGAGCCGTGATGCACCGCGCGTGGCGCATACGTTACCGGCCTGTGCAGGCGGGCGACTCAATAGTCGGAGAGAGTTGTCCGCCAGCGGGTCGGTAAGTCCCAGTTCATCAGTCAGAGAGCGGACGGTGTTGTTGGCGCCGTCCGGATCGCGTGGCGGCGCGGGCTCGGCACATGAGGCATCCGTGCGTGCGGCACGTGATGCAGCCGGATGCGCGGTGCGGCTCGTGAGTACATCGTCATTTTGTGACGGGGTGATGTGGCTGTCGACGTACCGTGCGCCGGCGCATAGCAATGTGTCTCGCGCCACCGGCACCTGCAGGTGCGCGTAGACGTCGACACTGACTAGCGCCGATCCGTCACGCGACGCTTGCCGATACCGGGCAGCTTGGAATGGAAAGCGTCGGTGGTGGAATACGGCGGCAAGCCATTGCTCGATCGGCTCCCACGGGAGATGGACTGGCACCTCGTTAGCGCCTGCCGGTGTCTCGGCATCACGTGCAATCGGCGCCGATAGTCCGGTGCTGAGCGGCGATGGCGTGTCTCGCGCAGTATGCTCGGCGGCGGTTTCATTGCGTGGCGCAGCGGGGGCCGGCTCGGCGTGCGCCGCTTCGGCCTGCTCCCGATTCTCGCCGAGTGGGTGCGCGCTGCAGCGCGCGTCATGGATTTTGATGTCTGGACGTGGGAAGCCGGCTTCGGCCAATGCGTGTTCGGCCCGCATCGCATCGTTGCGGTTGTCGAACACGCCGATCAATGTGTGTTTCATTTCACTACTCCATTGGGCAGATGTTCGCTTATGCAACGGGCGCGCAATTTTCAGGCCTAGTCAACGCTATTACGAATACTGCGATATTGAGTTGCTTTGCCAGCACTTTATTAAAGAATTATGCAACTCTGTCCTCCATAGCGAGCACCGTCACGCGCCCAGCGCATCGCCCGCGTCGGACACGTCGGTGTCGCCTTGCCGCACGTGGCCTTGCGAGATCGCGCTGCCTGGCGGCACGCTGTGTGTGAGCCACACATTGCCGCCGATCACTGAGCCGCGACCGATCGTGATGCGACCCAGGATCGTGGCCCCCGCGTAGATCACCACATCATCCTCGACGATGGGATGCCGTGCATTGCCCTTAATCAGCGTCCCATCTGCGCAGGCCTCGAAGCGCTTCGCGCCGAGCGTGACCGCCTGGTACAGCCGTACGCGATCGCCGATGATCGCAGTCTCGCCGATCACCACGCCGGTGCCATGGTCGATGAAGAAGCTGCTGCCGATTTGCGCGCCAGGATGGATGTCGATGCCCGTTGCCGAATGGCCAATCTCCGAGATAAAGCGCGGTAGCAGCGGCACGCCGGCGCGGTACAGCGTATGGGCGAGCCGGTGGTTGATGATGGCTTCAACGCCGGGGTAAGACAGCATGACTTCACTGGTGTTCTGGGCCGCTGGATCGCCGGTATAGGCGGCGTGGATGTCGCTGACCAGCAGCGCGCGCGTGGCTGGCAGCGAAGCGGCGAAGTCCCGCGCGATCGTCTCGGCGTGCGCGCGCAGCGCGTTCTCGGGCAGGTCTTCCTTGTCCTGGGCAAAACGCAGTGCACGACGCAACTGCTCGTACAGCACGCGCAGCGTCTCGTTCAGCGTATTGCCGACGAAGAAATCAATGCTCTCGTCGGTCAGATCGGGCGCGCCGAAGTGCGTTGGGAACAGCACTGCGCGCAGGTTCACGATCACTTGCGCCATCGCCGTGCGCGACGGCAGTTCGCGCAGCCCTTTCGGGTGCCGGGTGCGGTGCTTGCCTTCACGCGACATGCGAAGCTCGGCGACGACGCTATCGAGGTTCCAGTGCGGGTGCGTCGAGTCGTAGCTGGGTTTGATATCGGCCATGTGGTTCGGGCGGTCAGGGCGCAGGGCCGGCCAGGCCGCTGCACCGCCGGTTCGCCTCGGTTGATCCAATCCATCGCCCATTGTCGCGCATGTTCAATCGCGGCGTCTCGAGTGGGGAAGCGTACGGTAGGCGGAAAAAACGGGTTGACCCGCAATGCCCCGTCGCTGCAGCGGGCGGTCACGACATACGGCTGGTAGGTCCCATCCGGCTTGCGCGCGGGCGAGCCGCTCACGAATATATCGGGACGTCAGCGTACCGGCAGGCGTCCCAGCGCCTGCTCGACGTCGTCGCGGAATTGCACTAATGCAGCCCATTCGGTGTGGCTTGGCTGCAGCGCACTCCACAGCATGTCGATCAGTTGCTCGGCGGTTGCTTCGATATCCGCAGCCCGCTTGGTCAGTGCCGCATCCCATAACACGTGCTCCATCGGACCGAAGATCATCGAGCGCAACAGGCGCAGCGGCACGTCACGCCGGATCTGCCCCAGCTGCTGGCCGTGGGCCAGCACCTCCATTAGCGGCTTTGTATAGCGGCGTTGCAAATGCACGAACGTTTCGCTCAATTCGTGGTGCTTGGTGCGGCCCTCGGATAGCACCAGCGAACAGAGCCCGGTGCCGTTGAGCAGCATCAACCGCAAGTGCGTGCGCACGATGAACGCGAATTGCTGCCGCACCGAGCCGTCGCGCGGTAAGCCGCGCTCGATCGCGTCAATGATCTCGTCGTACCAATCGCTGATTACGCGTGCGCACAACTCACGCTTGCTGGAGAAATAGCTGAACACCGTCGCCTCGGCAATCCCCACGCGCTGGGCGATCTCGGCGGTCGTCGCCTGTTCGTAGCCGCGTTCGGAAAATACGTCGCGGCCCACGCTCAGAATCTGTCTGACGCGTTGCTGTGATTTGGCGCTCATTGGCACCCGGCGTGTGGTGGCGCTCCGTGGCGACGGGGGCCCGCCAGAAGCGGGGGCCGTGAGCGCGACGATCGAGTCGTTCATGACAGTGGTGGAATCGATTGTGATGTGAGTATCACTCAAAAAACCTTTACGTCAAGCGCCAGAATGGATGAGAATTGCATCAGATACTCGATCGACGCTGGACTTTCTGGTAGATGAGCGTTGTTCAATTCTATGCCAAGGTGCCGTTGACGGCGCACGGGCGGACGTCACTGGCGCGTCGTGCGCCGTTCGGAGCAGAGAGATGAGCCACATTCCCGGATTGCAATTTTCGCTCGGCGAGGACATCGAGATGCTTCGCCAGAGCGTCGCCCATTTTGCCGAGAAGGAAATCGCGCCGCGCGCGGCCGACGTCGATCGCACCGATCAGTTCCCAATGGACCTGTGGAAAAAATTCGGCGACCTTGGCGTGCTCGGCATGACGGTATCCGACGAATATGGCGGCGCCAACATGGGTTACCTCGCTCATATGGTGGCGATGGAGGAGATTTCGCGTGCGTGCGCCTCGATCGGCCTGTCGTATGGCGCGCACTCGAACCTATGCGTGAACCAAATTCACCGCAATGGCAATGAGGCGCAGAAGCGTAAGTACTTGCCCAAGCTGGTGTCCGGTGAGCACGTGGGCGCGTTGGCGATGAGCGAGCCGAATGCCGGCTCGGACGTGATCAGTATGCGCTTGCGTGCCGACAAAAAGGGTGATCGATACGTGCTCAACGGTACCAAGATGTGGATCACAAACGGCCCGGACTGCGACACGCTGGTGGTGTACGGCAAGACGGACCTGGAGGCCGGTGCACGCGGGATGACGGCGTTCATCGTCGAAAAAGGCATGAAGGGTTTCTCAGTCGCGCAAAAGCTGGACAAGCTCGGCATGCGTGGCTCTCACACCGGGGAACTCGTGTTTGAGGACGTCGAGGTGCCGCACGAGAACGTACTGGGCCAGGTTGGCGGCGGCGTGAAGGTGCTGATGAGCGGCCTCGACTACGAGCGAGCGGTGCTTGCCGGCGGCCCGACCGGCATCATGCTCGCCTGTATGGACGCGGTCGTGCCGTATATCCACGATCGCAAGCAGTTCGGCCAACCGATCGGCGAGTTTCAATTGATCCAAGGCAAGGTCGCGGACATGTACACGACGTTGCAGGCTTGTCGAGCGTACCTGTACGCGATCGGCGGCCAGTTGGACAAGCTCGGGAGCGAGCACGTGCGCCAGGTGCGCAAGGATTGCGCCGGCGTGATCTTGTACACGGCGGAGAAGGCGACGTGGATGGCCGGCGAAGCGATCCAGATTTTGGGTGGTAACGGCTACATCAACGCGTTCCCAGTTGGCCGTCTGTGGCGCGACGCGAAGCTGTATGAGATCGGCGCCGGTACCAGCGAGATCCGCCGGATGCTGATTGGCCGGGAACTGTTTGCCGAGACGATGTGAGGGATGTCAACGATGCCCGTACTCGAAACCAAGCTGAATCCGCGTTCCGGCGAATTCCGTGCGAACGAGGCGGCGCAGCAGGCGCTGGTTGCCGACCTGCGCGAGAAGATCGCCGCACTCGCGCAGGGCGGCGGCCAAGCGGCCCGGGACAAGCACTTGGCCCGCGGCAAGCTGTTGCCGCGCGAGCGGATCGCGCAATTGCTCGATCCCGGCACGCCGTTCCTGGAGCTGTCGCAGCTGGCCGCATACGGCATGTACGGCGGCGATGCGCCAGGCGCGGGCATCATCACCGGCATTGGCCGCATTGCCGCGCAGGAGTGCGTGATCGTGTGCAATGACCCGACGGTCAAGGGCGGCACTTACTACCCGATGACCGTAAAGAAGCACGTACGCGCACAGGAGATCGCCCAGGAAAACCGGCTGCCGTGTCTCTACCTGGTTGACTCAGGCGGGGCCAACCTGCCGAACCAAGACGAGGTATTCCCGGATCGGGATCACTTCGGCCGCATCTTCTACAATCAGGCGAACCTGTCCGCGCAAGGCATTGCGCAGATTGCCGTGGTGATGGGGTCGTGTACCGCCGGCGGCGCTTACGTTCCCGCCATGAGCGACGAGTCGATCATCGTAAAGGATCAGGGCACGATTTTCCTCGGGGGCCCGCCGCTGGTGAGGGCCGCGACCGGCGAGGTCGTCACGGCCGAGGATCTAGGTGGCGGTGACGTGCACACCCGGCTGTCCGGCGTCGCCGATCATCTTGCGCAAAACGATGCCCATGCGCTCGCGATCGCGCGGCACATCGTGAGCAACCTGAACCGAGTCAAACCGCAGCCGCTTGCACTGCGTGAGCCGAAGCCGCCCCGCTACGACGCGCGCGAGTTATATGGTGTGATCCCAACCGACACGCGCAAGCCGTTCGACGTGCGCGAGGTGATCGCGCGCCTTGTCGATGATTCGCAGTTCAATGAGTTCAAGGCGCGCTACGGTACGACACTGGTGACCGGGTTTGCGCACCTGTGGGGTCATCCTGTCGGCATCGTCGCCAACAACGGTATTCTGTTTTCTGAATCAGCGCTCAAGGGGGCGCACTTCATCGAGTTGTGCTGCCAGCGCAAGGTTCCGTTGATTTTCCTGCAGAACATCACCGGCTTCATGGTCGGACGCAAGTACGAGAACGAAGGAATTGCCCGTCACGGCGCAAAGATGGTCACCGCGGTTGCGACTGCGCAGGTGCCCAAGTTGACGGTGATCATCGGCGGCTCGTTCGGTGCCGGTAACTACGGGATGTGCGGCCGCGCGTACTCGCCGCGGATGCTATGGATGTGGCCGAATGCGCGAATCTCCGTCATGGGCGCTGAGCAGGCAGCCTCCGTGCTGGCCACGGTACGTCGCGACGGCATCGAGGCGAAGGGCGGGACCTGGTCCACCGAGGACGAAGAAGCTTTTAAAGCATCCATCCGTGAGCAATACGAGCATCAGGGCCACCCCTACTACGCGAGCGCCCGCTTGTGGGATGATGGCGTCATCGATCCGGCGCAGACCCGCGATGTGCTCGGCCTAGGCTTGTCGGCCGCGATGAATGCGCCGATCGGCGAGACGTGCTTTGGCGTGTTCCGCATGTAGGCGCTGGCGGCTCCCATGTTCAGCGGATGCGAGGAGACGAAGCAATGCAATACGACACCTTGACACTCGATTGCGAGGATACGCTGGCGACTGTGACGTTGAACCGGCCGCAGGTGCGCAATGCATTCAACGAAACGATGATTGCCGAGCTGACGTCGGTATTCGACATGCTGGGCCAACACCGCGAAATCCGCGCGATCGTGCTCGCTGCCAATGGGGTGGCGTTCTGTGCGGGCGCCGATCTGAACTGGATGCGCAAGATGGCCCGCTACTCGGACGACGAGAACCGTGCTGATGCGCGCGCGCTCGCGCGAATGCTGGCAACGATTGACCGCTGTCCCAAGCCCGTGGTGGCACGCGTCAATGGCGATGTCTACGCCGGCGGAATGGGATTGATATCGGCCGCGGACATGGTTGTCGCGCAGGAAGAAGCACATTTTTGCCTGTCCGAGGCGCGGCTCGGCCTGATCCCGGCGACGATTGCGCCCTATGTGATTCGCGCGATGGGCGAGCGTGCGGCGCGGCGCTATTTCACGACCGCCGAGCCGTTCGACGGCGTGACCGCGTTGCGGCTCGGGCTGGTCAGCGAACTCGTGCCGCAAGTCGCGCTGGACGAGACGGTGCGCCGGCTGGCTGATGCGCTTAGGGCCAACGGTCCCGGTGCGGTTGCCGCATCCAAGCGGCTGGTGCGGGACGTCGCCGGCAGGCCATTGACCGACGAGTTGATGGCTGAGACCGCCGAGCGGATCGCACGCGTGCGGGCCTCAGCGGAGGGCCGTGAAGGGGTGACGTCGTTTCTCGAGAAGCGCGCGCCGGGGTGGCGCATCTGAAACGGGTCGCGCGTTAGTTTGGCCGCGGGCCATTGCGGTGTGCCGCCAGCGCGGTTCAACGGGATAGTACGCCATGTTCAAGAAGATACTGATTGCCAATCGCGGTGAAATTGCCTGCCGTGTGGCTGTGACGTGCCGCCGCCTGGGTATTCACAGCGTGGCGGTCTATTCGGATGCCGATGCGAAGGCCAAGCACGTCAGTATTTGTGACGAGGCAGTCCATATCGGCGCAGCGCCGACGGCCGAAAGTTACTTACGCATCGAGCAGATCATTGATGCAGCCCAACGCACCGGCGCGCAGGCGGTCCACCCAGGCTATGGCTTTTTGTCGGAAAACGAAGCATTTGCGCAGGCTTGCGCGGCGGCCGGCATCGCATTTATCGGGCCGCCGGTCGATGCGATCGCTACGATGGGTTCGAAGGCAGCGGCTAAGACGCTGATGCAGGCCGCTGCTGTGCCGCTAGTGCCGGGCTATCACGGCGAAGATCAGGACTGGGCACGATTGCAGCGCGAAGCAGATGCGATCGGCTATCCGGTATTGCTCAAGGCCAGCGCGGGCGGTGGCGGCAAGGGCATGCGGGTTGTCGAGCGGCGCGAGGAATTCGCCGCCGCGCTGACTTCGTGCCAGCGCGAGGCGGCAAGCAGTTTCGGCAACGATCGCGTGCTGATCGAAAAGTACCTGGTGCGTCCGCGCCATGTCGAAGTGCAGGTTTTTGCGGATCAGCATCGCAACGCCGTGTATTTGTTTGACCGCGATTGCTCGGTGCAGCGGCGTTACCAAAAGGTGCTCGAGGAGGCGCCGGCGCCCGGCTTGTCAGACGATAAGCGTCGCGCTATGGGGAAGGCGGCGGTTGCTGCGGCCCGCGCGGTCGACTATGTTGGCGCCGGTACCGTTGAATTCATCATGACGCAGGGCGGCGAGTTCTATTTCATGGAGATGAACACGCGGCTACAGGTTGAGCATCCCGTCACCGAGATGGTGACGGGACTGGATCTAGTCGAGTGGCAACTGCGCGTCGCCGCCGGCGAAAAGCTGCCGTTGCAACAACACGAGCTGCACGTGAGTGGCCATGCGATCGAGGCGCGGATCTACGCGGAGAACCCGGCGCGCGACTTCCTGCCGTCGACCGGTACCCTGTTGCATCTGCGGATGCCAGACGCCGTCGAGTTCAGGCTCGGTGGACAGGACAGCCCGGCATCGCGTGCGCCAGTGCGCATTGACAGCGGGGTGCGGCAAGGCGATACAATCACGCCGCACTATGATCCGATGATCGCCAAGCTGATCGTGCACGGCACGGACCGCGGCGACGCGCTGGCGCGGTTGTCACGCGCGCTGCGCGAGTTTGAGATCGTCGGTCCGCATACGAATATCGAATTCCTGCATCGAATCTCGACCAGCGAGCCGTTCACGCATGCCGATCTCGACACAGGCCTGATCGAGCGCCATCATGCGGTATTGTTTGCGCGCCGAGAAAAGCCGGTTGGCGAAGCCCTTGCGCTTGCCAGCGCCGCGCTGCTGGCGCGTGAGCGGGATACGTCGCCTTGGACCGCCCTGTCGCATTGGCGCTTAAATGGCCCCTACACGCAGGTCATCGAATGGCGCGATGTCGAGCGCGCAGACGATACGACGATCGCGGTGCGTTTCCAGTGCGATGCAAATGGCGCGGTGCTGGAGCTGAACGGCAAAGCCTTGCCGTTCGCGTGGTGGGACGGCGACGGCGCGCATGAATGGGGTATGACGCTCGGCGTACAGCGCATCACCGGACGCGTATTCGTTGACCGCGATACCTTCCATGTTTTCTCGCGCGGCGACGCGTTTGCGTTCGAATGGAAAAATTTACTGGCCCACGCGGCGGATGCCGAGCACGACGAGGGGCGGCTGACCGCGCCGATGCCCGGCAAAGTGATTGCGGTGCTGGTCGAACCCGGCGCACGGGTCAACAAGGGCACGCCCCTGATCGTACTGGAGGCAATGAAGATGGAGCACACGATCGCGGCGCCGGCGGCCGGCAAGATCGAGCAGATCTTGTACGCGGCCGGTGACCAGGTGGCCGACGGCGCACAGCTATTGACTCTGGAGGTGACAGCATGACGGAGGGACGGAGCGGTTTGGCGGCCGCGTGCCGCCGCAACATGCCCAGTTTGCCCGGCCGGGTGAAGATCGTCGAAGTGGGGCCCCGCGATGGTCTGCAAGCGGAAAAATCGCAGGTATCGACCGACGTTAAGGTGGAACTGATCGACCGGCTGAGCGCAGCCGG
This sequence comes from Mycetohabitans endofungorum, assembly GCF_037477895.1. Lineage (NCBI taxonomy): Bacteria > Pseudomonadati > Pseudomonadota > Betaproteobacteria > Burkholderiales > Burkholderiaceae > Mycetohabitans > Mycetohabitans endofungorum. Next base: position 644,424 of record NZ_CP132745.1, on the reverse strand, counting down.
TTTCACAAACATCGAGGCGGCGTCATTCGTGTCACCGAAATGGGTGCCGCAAATGGCCGACGGCGCTGACGTGATGGCCCGCATCCAACGGCGGGCGGGCACGCTGTATTCGGCGTTGACGCCCAACATGAAAGGTCTCGAGGTCGCGCTGGCCGCACGGCTCGATGAGGTGGTTATTTTTGGTGCGGCCAGCGAAGCGTTTTCGCAACACAATATTAATTGCTCGATCGCTGAATCCCTTGCGCGGTTCACCCCTGTCGCGAAGGTCGCCAAAGAGGCCGGACTGCGGTTGCGCGGCAGCATCTCGTGCGCCTTCGGCTGCCCGTACCAAGGGGACGTCGCGCTCGATGCCGTGGTCGATGTGGTGACCCGGATGCGCGATCTTGGATGCGATGAAATTGACATCGCTGACACCATCGGCGTAGGTACTGCAAACCGTGTGCTGGAGGTGGCTGAGGCCGTATCACATGCCTTTCCGCTCGAGCGTATTGCCGGACACTTCCACGATACTTATGGACAAGCACTGGCGAACATCTATGCGGGACTGCAGGCTGGTATCGCCATCTTTCATTCGTCGGTCGCGGGCCTCGGTGGCTGCCCCTATGCTAAAGGCGCGACGGGCAACGTGGCTACGGAGGACGTGTTGTACCTGCTTCACGGACTTGGAATCGAGACAGGCGTTGACCTGAACGCAGTCGTTGCGGCGGGCGACTTCATCAGCCGTGCGATGGGTAAGCCCAACGGCGCGCGCGCCGGCAGGGCGCTGCTTGCCAACGCAGCGTAGATTAACCTCAGAACCCCCCACACGAGCGATGAACGAGGACGCGACACACATTACGATGACAACCCTGCTGCACCCCGGCGGGTGCTGGCCCGATGACGTGATGCTGTGGCACGTGCGGATCCCACTCGCTCCCACTGCATGGAACCGGCTGCAGGCGTGGTTGTCCGCCGATGAACAGCAACAGGCCTTACGCTATCGGCGTGACGAGGATCGGCTGCGCTTTGCCGCGACGCGTGCCGTACTGCGAACGTTGCTTGCCAGGCATATCGGTGGTGTGCCGCTGTCGCTGCGCTTTTCGTCGGGGCCGTTTGGACGGCCGGAACTCGACGGCTACGGCGACACATTGTCGTTCAACGTCACGCATGCAGGCCAGCATGCGCTGATTGCGCTATCGGACAGGCGCTGCGTGGGCGTGGACATCGAGTGCATGAACCGTATGATCGACTGGCAGGCGTTGCTCGGAACGGTGTGCACCGACGCCGAGCAGCGTGCGCTGCGCGAGGGGGGCCACGTGCGGGGCGCTCAAGGTTTTTTCCGCTGCTGGACGGCCAAGGAAGCCGTGCTCAAGGCGCTGGGCGTCGGTATTGGGTATGGCTTGCAGCAGGTGTCGGTGGATCCGTTTGCCCAGGGCGTGCAGCGCGTGGATGCGCCGGCGAGTGGCGCATGGGGGGATATCGCGGCGCTGCAACTGCACTGGATCAACGATGTTGCCGACTATGCTGGCTGTATCGCGTTCGGGCCGCCCGGCAGCGTCAGCGCACGTCCGCGCCAAGCCCCCACTGCTGGCTGATGCCGCGGATACCCGCCGTCATCGAGCGTCGCGTCGGCGACCTTGCCGTTGAATGCTGCGCATTTGAGGTCGGATGAACCAACCGTCAGGAGTCGGCAGCGCCGCGCCGGCATGGGAATGGTTGTTGCTCACCCCATTTTCCTACTGCTCGACTTTCCGGAGCTTGTTGCCATGACCCAGCGACGCGTCATCGATGTCTTCCGTTACGATCCCGACCGGGATGAGCGCCCCCGCATGCAACGCTACGAGATCGAGCCGCAGCCCGAAGACCGGATGCTGCTCGACGTGCTGGGACGGCTCAAGGCGCTCGATGAGACGCTCGCCTACCGTCGCTCGTGCCGCGAAGGGATCTGTGGCTCGGATGCGATGAACATCAATGGCGTGAACGGGTTGGCCTGTCTGACAAACATGCAATCGCTACCGGCGCACATCCAGCTCAGGCCATTGCCCGGTCTACCAGTCGTGCGTGACCTGATCGTGGACATGACCAGCTTTTTCAACCAGTACCACTCGGTCCGGCCCTATCTGGTCAACGATACGCCGCCGCCGGAGCGCGAGCGATTGCAGACACCGCAGGAGCGTGACCAACTCGATGGGTTGTATGAGTGCATCCTTTGTGCGTGCTGCTCGACTGCGTGCCCGTCGTACTGGTGGAATCCGGACAAATTCGTTGGTCCGGCCGGCCTTTTGCAGGCGTACCGGTTCATCGTAGATTCGCGCGACGAAGCCACCGGCGAGCGTCTAGACAATTTGGAGGATCCGTATCGACTGTTTCGCTGCCGGACGATCATGAACTGTGCGGATGTATGCCCAAAGGGTTTGAATCCCGCGGCCGCTATAGGGCATATTCGCTCCATGCTGGCGCGCCGTGCGCTTTAGCCGGCCCCGGGGACGGCTCGTCCGTGCGCAATATCACACCCCGCGATGGCGCGCCGCGTTAGAGTACTTTGTCGACTGCGAGCCCATGCCTATGTTATCGCGGTAGCGAACGAATGTCCCCGGTCGAATCTTTACCGGTGCGCGTCGCGCTGTCTCGCAGGCCCGTGACGGCCGCAACGCCGCCGGCCACCTCGAGAGGACGAGTACCATTGCCGTTTGCGCGGATGCGCGCAATCAACGGCAAATGATCAGACGCGAGGCGCGCAAGCGCGCTACGATGCACTTGGACATCGATCAGCCATTCCCCAGGATGGACCCAGATGCGGTCCAGCGAGAGGATCGGCCAGCGTGCCGGAAACGTGCGTGGCGCCGGCGCCCGTCGAAAATGCCCGACCAGCGCGCGCAATGCACGGCCGTGCACAAACCATTCGTTGATGTCGCCCAACAGGATTACCGGCAACTCGCTGCTGTCGAATGCGGCGAGCAGCGTGCGCACCTGTGCGCTGCGCTCAATCGCCGACAGCCCCAGGTGCGTCGCGACTACGCGCAGCACGCCGTCCGCATATTCGATGTCCGCATCGAGCGCGCCGCGCGGTTCGCGTCGCGTAAACGACAAGTCCAGTGTGCGTGCCGCGCGAATCGGTAGCCGCGACAGCACCGCATTGCCGTAGTCTCCACGCTCGGTCTGCAGCGTTGGCCCGGCCACCGCCTCCATGCCGGTGGCATGCCGCAAATCGTCCAGCACGCCGGGCGCGTTAGAGGCGCCGTTCAACGGGACCTCCTGAAGGGCGACGATGTCGGCGTCTAGTTCGGCGATAACGTCAGCGATGCGTTGCGTTGAGCGTTGTCGCCCTCGGCCAACAGCGCCATGGATGTTGTAGGTCGCAATACGCAGTTCTGAGTAGGGCATGGTGGTCAATATTTTTTTAGCAGCTTGTGCAATAGAATCGACAGCGCCACCAGCGCGGTGCCGATGCCGATGAGCAACGCGAGCGAGCCCGCGTCGGGATGCCGGATCGATGCGACCAGTTGGTGTGCGAACGTCACGGTCAGCACCGCGCCCGGGGCCATGCCGAGCAGCGTGCCGAGCAGGAATTCGCGTATCCCGATATGGGACGCACCGGCTACTAGGTTGACGATCGAGAACGGCGCGACCGGCACCAGTCGTAGCACCAGGATGGTCAGCAAACCACGCTTGCCGATGCGCTCGCTCAGGCGATTCGCGCGGGAGCCGGCAAGCCGGCGCACCGCGTCGCGGCCCAGCCCGACGCCGACGTAGTAGGTGGCCGCCGCAGCCAGCATCGTGCCAACTAGCGCGTATGCTGCGCCCGGCCATGTGCCAAAAACTAGTCCAGTGGCGGCAATGATCAGCGTGATTGGCACGGCCGCTAGCGAAGCGACGACGTAGCCAAGCAGCACGATCGCTGGTGTCAGCGGCAATGCGGCCAATCGTTCGCCCCAATGCACGACATGGGCTACGCTCAATGCCTGACCGGCGGGAGTGAAGCGCCACAGCGCGGCTAACGTGGCTAATGCGAGTGCGAAGGCCCCGAGAAGGAGCAGCCGGGTCGCTGGGCGCGCGCCCTGACCATCGTCGAGGAACTGCCGGACCAGCGCGTCCGGTTCTACCGGGACTTCCGGGTCCGCCCACGCGCTAACCGGCACCAACGCTTCGAGTTCGGGCGGGATGGTGGGATCCAGTGGCGTGAGCGTGCGTGCGTCGTGCCGCAACGCGTCGATCGCACCGTTCAAGCGACCATGATGCTGCAGCGCGGCAGCCACCGCTTCAGGCGAGACATCTAGGTGTTCGGCGAGTAGCCGGTCTCGGATTGACGCGATCACTGCACGCACGCGGTCGCTGCCATTGGCGTCCAATACGACGTTACATTCCGTGTCGAGCACCATTGAGCGGTTGTTCAGGTTCGCGCTACCGACGCAAAGCCGCTCATTGTCACTGATCATCAGCTTGCTGTGTACGTTCAGGCACCCCGTGTGCAGCCCGTCGATATGTGGATACCAGAGCCGGTAGTGTCCGTGGCGATCGGCTCGCGTGAGCGCGCGGTGTAGCCGCGCACGCAGCGCGCCCATGGTGGCTTCTTGCAGCCAGCCGCTGTGGTTGCGTGGCACGACCACCGCGACGTCGGGCGCGTGCAGGTCCTCAAGCCGTTGGCTCAGCGCGTCGCGCACGACAGCGGCGGTCAAGTACTGATTCTCGATATAGAGATTGTGCTGCGTAGCCTCAATGATGTCGACGGTGAGCGTACGGATGTGCTGCACGCCAAGCTCGTTGCGGTAAGGCGGCGCGGTCAACGCAATGCCGAGCACGACGTCGTGCACGTCCACTGGCACGCTTGACGGCCATGGGTCGGTGCCGCTTAGGTTGCGCTCGGCGCGGATCGCCAGCGTCTTGCCGCACGCGCGGCGCCAGCGGCCTCGTGCCAATTGGCCGAGCGCACGCGCGGCTCCGCCATCGAAGACCGTGTGGACATCATGGAACGGGTTGTACGGCGAGCCGTCGGGGTTGCGGCGCCAAGGATCGTTTGCAGCATGCGCCGGCGTGTCCCAGCGCGCGCGGGTCAAGTCCAACCCGCCGACGAACGCGAGCCGGTCATCGACGACGACGAACTTTTGGTGATGCGAAGCACCGCGTGGGTGTGTGTTATCCATCCGGAACAGGATCCGTCGATGCGAACGCCAGCCGGTCGGATAGACAGGCATCCATTCTCGTTCGAACGCGTAAATCATGGCGAAATCCCATGCCAACACGTAAATCCGCAGCCGCCGGTTGGCGCTGGCTACGGCTTGCAGGAAAGCGCCAAGCGGCTCGGGGAAGCCGTCCGCCGCGCCCTGCGGTACCAGCTTCATTCGACTGTTGATATCCCAGCCGACGATGAAAACAGTATGCTGCGCGCCACGGATGGCTTCGCGCAACGCCGAAAAATACACGGCGGCGTCGATCAGCACGCTGAAGCGATCGGCATGGCACAGTGAGTCGCAGTTGCGGCCGACTTCCAGCAGCCCATGGGTCGAGCGAGTGTTCAACGTTGTTCCTCTAAACGCGGGATATGACGCAGGAGGGCATCCCTATCGACGCGCGTAGCAAGCCGCGTGCCGGTGGCGTGTGAGCCATATGTCGGTGGAGCATGGATGCGCGACAATATGTCGGCAATGCCGGTGATGGTGACGAGGTTTAAACTCGGACGACGCGCTGATCGTCGTGTGGACGTAGCGGCGCAACGGCGTGCTAACTTCGAGCCAGTTGAGCATGGCCTTTATTGGGCCGGGTGCCGCGGCGTTTGGCACGGCGATGCTCGCAACAGTAATCGCTCGCACATGGCTGTATATTGGATTCGTGCTGGCCGATCACGCTGCTGTGTGCTTACCCGCGCCATGCGTGCCACACTGGATGACGAGACGATACGGTTGCCCCGTAACCCGCTGGTCATCGAGCCCTCTCGTCATGGCCTTCGGGCACTACAACGAAAAGCATCCGTATGGCGCATTGAAATATCGCTCGCCACGCGAGTTCCGATGCAGGACCGATTCATCTACTTTAGCGTGAACCGTGTCCGGGAGTACGGGGGAAATCCGATTATGGTTGGATCAGTAAGCGCGGCAATTTTTTGATTATTTCTCAAAACATCGTATAAAGTTGGTTTTTGGGATAATTATTTTATTGAACTTACTCATGTGCCGTTTTATAAATATGAATAACATAAATATCTTCGTATTTCTCGCTTGCTGCCATATTCTGGCCATCAGCGACATGCTGTTTAAATGCTTTTTTGTTCCGATTTTGTCGGTTTTTAGAAAGGAAAAGTGCTTTGACCGCTCAAAATTACGATATATAGTGGTTTTGCCCATGTTAAGCATTCCACGGGAATGGAGCTTTATCCTTGTGCGCGGTGCGGTTTAGCCAAAAAATGGGATGATTCGTCGGCAGTCGTGACTGCCGTTTCATACAGGCGATGTCTGGAGTGAACGTAATGACGAAGTACCCCAATATAGCATCAGCGCAAGTTGTCCTTATGCGGTATGCTCACTTCTCTCCCTATCCTTCTTGCCTCGAACCCGCTTTGCAAGAGGTGACGCGGTGGTGTCTTAAGTGCGGGCAATAGCTCGCACGGGTGTAGGTATCATTAAGTTGTCCACGTTTCAGTTGTTAGTCTGCAATGTTGCATCGCCCCATTGGGGGTGGCGCTTTGTCGAGTTCAGTTGATTCCTTAAGCAGGGAAGCGGTTTTGCGGATTCCATGCGAATGCCACGCTTAACATCAGGCTGCCTAAGCAGAGCGGTGAGCCACTGTAGCCGGTTAGGTATGGGCATTAACAACGTTGTATTACGATAGATCGTTAGGCTTGGTTCCGCATGCCCATGAAATGTCATATTGGCCAACGATTGCGTCCGACCTTTCATCGTGGCACGGTATCTGCTCACATCTGTAGAGCTACCCTTTGAAAGACCGACAATTGGTACAAGCAGAAGCAGGCAAGATGATTGTTAGGAAATTTGTACTACTAAAAATTGCAAAGTAACAGATGGTTAGCTGACTGATTCGGCTATGTAAGCGGATTGCTTTCCGTCTGATTTGGAGCCCAATTATGTCTATTAGCGTCACGCCGCTTACGTATCCGTTATCCACTGCTCAAACGGAAGTCTGGCTTGCTCAGCAGCACTACCCAGACAGCCGCGCCTATACCATTGGTCAGTACACAGTCATCGAAGGGGCCGTTGATCCAGCCTTGTTTGAAGCGGCGTTGCGGCAGGTGATCAATGAAGTAGATAGTTTGCGTTTGCATTTTGTCCAGACCGATGAAGGAATTCAACAGTATGTGGGCTCACCAGCATGGTCGCTATCGCGGGTTGACCTCAGTGCGGAAGCGGACTCGCAAGCTGCCGCTCAAGCATGGATGCGGGCTGATTATGAGCGGCCATTGAATATTTTACAAGGGCCGCTGTTCCATTATGCATTGCTGCAAACCGCTTCAGACCAGACGCTGTGGTACCAACGCTATCACGCTATCGTGATGGACGGCATGGGTATGCACCTTATCGCGCAACGCACTGCACATGTGTATAGCGCGATGTGTAAGGGTGACAAGCCTGCTCCTTACCCTTTCAGGTCCGTCTCTCAATTGTTAGAGAAGGATGCTCAATATCGCAATTCGGCACAATGGGCACGCGATGAAACGTATTGGCTCAAGCGTTGCGCTAATTGGCCTGAACCGATGATACACGCAAGCCAGCTTGCGAGCCCTGCTCATCATCAATTACGCCATGTTCCTGATCTTGCCCAGTCCGATAGCCAGAGGATTGATACATTTGAATTTTCTGCAATTGATTTAGTCCAACTCGTTACTGCCGCCATGGCGGCCTATTTGCACCGGCTAACTGGGGCGCAGGACGTGGTACTTGGCGTCCCGGTTGCTGTTTGCTCAAGTATGGATCGATGCGTCCCTGGCAGGGTATCTAACATACTGCCAATACGGCTGACTGTTCGACCAAGCACAACCCTCTCGTCACTGGAAGACCAAGTAGCACAAAAAATCCATCAGGGACTGCGGCACCAACGCTATCCGATTGATGCATTACGCCAAGTATTGAAATTGGCGCCCACTCAGCGATTGTTTGGCTCGCTATTGGACGTTGCGATGGTGGATAATCATCTGTTTTTTGGTGCGTATCCGTCAACAAGCTATCTTTTAGCCACGGACTCTATCGAGAATCTCCTTGTCGTGGCCCATGCTCAGCCCGATAGCCCTATGCTGCGGCTTGCTCTTGATGTGGACCGCGCATTCGACACGGCAAGTGAATTCATCCAATCGCAACATGGTTTTTTAGTGTTCCTAAAAGCGCTTCATGCCGAGCCTACTCAGTCTGTCAGTGACGTCGACTGGCTCAATGCAGCGCAGCAGCAGCGCCTGCTTGTCGAATGGAATACCACTGCGCAACCGGTGCCTGACGGGACGCCGCACGAGCTGTTTGAAAAACAAGTCCAGCGTAACCCCGATGCGACTGCGTTGGTATGCGTAGATCAGACTCTTAGTTATGCGGAGCTGAATGCTCAGGCGAACCGTTTAGCCCACCGGCTGATCCGGTTGGGGGTGGTGGCGGAGACGCCAGTGGCCGTGCTAATGCAACGCTCGCCCGAGCGCGTGGTGACAGCGCTGGCCATCCTTAAAGCCGGCGGCGTCTATATGCCGCTGAACGAGCAATGGCCTGATAGCCGGCTGCACACGTTATTGGGTGAAACACGCGCGCCCATCGTGCTGACGGATCGCCCATTGCAAGCGCGCTGCGATGCGTTCAGTGCGCATGTCATTGCCGTTGATGCTGATGCGTCACTCGCTCAGGAGCCAAGCGATAACCCTACGGTGGCGTGCTCACCCGAGCAACTGGCGTATTTGATGTACACGTCGGGTTCGACTGGTCAACCCAAAGGGGTGGGCATTGTGCATCGCACGGTGCGCTATATGGCCTTAGACCGGCGCTTGTCCGCCGTGCGCGATCGCGTGCTGCTGCATTCGTCGCACGCCTTTGACGTGTCCACGTATGAGCTGTGGACGCCGCTGCTCTGTGGTGGTCAGGCCGTCATTGTGCCGCCGGGCGAATTGGACGTGCATGTGCTGCAAGAGACCATCCGAGCGCATCAAGTGAGCGCGCTATGGTTGAGCGCAGGGCTGTTTCAAGTGATGGCCGAAGGTGACTTGAGCTATTTGCGCAGCGTGCGTCAGCTGACGGTGGGCGGCGATATTGTCTCCGCCGCGGCGGCGCAGCGCGTGCTTGAGCACTGTCCAACCCTGCGCTTTATCAACGGATATGGACCGACCGAGACGACCATTGCCACGTGCCATCTAATCGAGGCACCGTATCAAGCGCAAGCGTCGATGCCGATCGGCACGCCGCTGGATAACGCCACGGCCTACGTGTTGGACGCGTGCTTGCGTCCGGCGCCGGTGGGTGTCGTGGGGGAATTGTATATAGCCGGTGAGGGCGTAGCCAGGGGCTACTTCAATCGACCGGGGCTGACCGCCGAGCGCTTCATTGCTCACCCATTCGATGCGAGCGGTGCGCGGCTGTACCGGACGGGCGATCTGGCGTATTGGCGCTCGGATGGCGCGCTGGAGTTTATCGGCCGGGCGGACCAGCAAGTTAAGATTCGAGGCTTTAGGGTTGAGCCGGGCGAGATTGAGGCGGTGCTGCAGCGTCACCCGGGCGTGGCGCAAGCTGCGGTGATTGCTCGAGAGGATCGGGCGGGCGATACGCAGCTGGTGAGTTACATCGTACTCGATGAAGCCCCTGCCGAGCGAGATCTCACGACGGAGGCAAACCAAGTCGAAGAATGGCAGAAGGTCTACGATACGTATTATCAAGACGACGCAGACTATCCATTTGGTGAAAACTTCAATATTTGGAAGAGCAGCTACGATGGCCAGCCGATTCCGTTGTCGGCGATGCAAGCGTGGCGCGCCGATGCGGTTGAGCGTATTCGTGCGCTGCAACCGCGGCGGGTGCTGGAGATTGGCGTAGGCACGGGGCTGCTACTTGCACACCTAGCGCCCCATTGTGACGCGTATTGGGGCACAGATATTTCCGCCCCCGTTATTGAAACGCTGAAAGCCCAAGTGGCGCAGCAGGCTGAATTGACGGCACGCGTTGAGTTGCGTACGCAGCCCGCACATATTACCGATGGTTTGCCGCAAGGCTACTTTGACACCATTGTCATTAATTCTGTCATCCTGCATTTTCCAAATACGGACTATTTAATTGACGTATTACGCCAGGCCATGGCGCTACTTGCGCCGGGGGGCGCACTTTTCGTCGGCGATGTGCTTGATCTGCGATTGTTCGGGTGTTTTGCGAGTGCCGTCCAATTGCACCAGGCGGATCCCACGACGGATGATCATGCCAGTGTGCGCCAACGGATTGAGCAAACGCAACTGGCCAGGAAGGAATTGCGTTTGGCACCGGCTTTCTTCAGCACGCTGCCCCGCACGATTGACGAGATTGCAGCGATCGATATCCAGCTCAAACAGCGGGATTACCATAATGAATTGAGCCGTTACCGCTACGATGTGGTGCTGCGCAAAGGGCCAGTCAACACGCTATCGCTGGCGCATGCACCGCAGCTGCATTGGGCAGCAGAGTCCACCACGCTTGAGGCGGTGCAGACGCATTTAGCCGCTGAACGTCCCGCCTGCCTGCGTATTGTCGGTGTGCCTAATATGCGCTTGGCGTGCGAATTGGAAGCCATGCAGGCGCTTGGTAACGACGATTGTGATCTTAAACAGATCCAGCATCGGCTCAAAACGGGATATACACAAGCCATGGCACCCAATGTCGAAGATTTCTACGCATTGGGCGAATCGTTGGGTTATTGGGTCGGTGTCACATGGTCGGAACAGGCCGCTCCAGCATGTATCGATATTGTACTGGTAAAAACAGGCGACATGGCTTGCGCGATTCCTACGGATCTCTACCTGTCGCCTTCCTCTAGCAGCGAACAATCCCCTCATGCTTATGCCAATAACCCGACAAGCTTAGATCAGTTTGCGGATATTCGTCAGTATGTCGCAGCACGACTACCCGAATACATGGTGCCGGCCGCTTTCATGCGCCTGGATGCGTTGCCGCTTACGCCGAACGGCAAGCTTGACCGCCGTGCCTTGCCAGCGCCAAGCAGCGCGCTGTCTGAGCAAAGGTATGAGGCACCGCAAGGGGAATTTGAGACCACGCTCGCGGCAATCTGGCGTGAACTGCTTGGCGTTGAGCGTATTGGCCGTCAAGACAGCTTTTTTGCACTGGGTGGTCATTCGTTGCTTGCGGTACGCATGATTGAACGCTTGCGCCGCGTTGGGTTGACAGTCTCGGTACGCACGTTGTTCGATTCGCCTACCTTGGCTGCCCTGGCTCAATCGCTCAACCCGCACCGTGAAGTGACGGTGCCGCCCAACGTGATTACGCCCGACACTACCGCAATCACGCCGCAGATGTTGCCTCTGATCGATTTGACCCAAGCGGACATTGATCGAATTGTTGAGCAGGTGCCGGGTGGAGTAGCGAACATTCAAGATATTTATGCGCTTTCGCCGCTGCAGGACGGGATTTTATTTCACCACTTGCTGACCACTGACGGCGACCCGTATCTGCGGATGGTTCAGAAATCATTTGATGATCGGCAGGCGCTCGATCACTACCTCGATGCGGTCCGGCAGGTCGTTAATCGTCACGATATTTTGCGCACGGCCTTTGTGTGGGACGGACTGTCTACACCTGCCCAGGTTGTCTGGCGCCATGCTCCGCTATCGACGACTGAGCTTGTTTTAGACCCAGCCCAGGGATCTGCCACCGAGCAATTGACCCATCGCTTCAATCCTCGTCGTCACCGTATCGATTTAACTCAAGCCCCGTTGATGCATTTCGTCATCGCGCGAGATAGCGATGGTTGCTGGCTGCTATTTGAGTTGGTGCACCATCTAATCGATGATCACGCGACACTGGAAGCCATGCATACCGAGGTGCAGGTTTTCCTGGATGGTCGGGGCGATACTTTGCCACCGGCTTCACCCTTCCGTAACTTGGTTGCGCAGGCACGCCTGGGCGTGAGTCAAGAAGCCCATGAACGCTTCTTTACCGACATGCTTGCTGACGTGGATGAGCCGACACTGCCGTTTGGGCTTGCCGATGTGCATCGTGACGGCGCGCAAGTGACCGAAGCGCAGCACGCGTTGTCACAGGCATTGAACGATCAGTTGCGTGCGCAAGCCAGACGTTTGGGTGTGAGCGTGGCCAGCTTATTTCATCTGGCGTGGGCGCAGGTGCTCGCGCGTGCGAGTGGCCAGCAGCGGGTGGTGTTTGGCACAGTATTGTTCGGGCGCGTGCAAGGTGGCAATGGCACGGGCAGCGCGATGGGGCCGTTTATCAATACACTGCCGCTGAGAGTGGAACTAGACCGTAGCGTTGAGGATGGCGTGCGGGATGCACAAGCACGCTTGGCCGCGTTGCTTGAACACGAACATGCGTCGCTGGCACTCGCGCAGCGTTGCAGTGGCGTGCCGGCGGGCACGCCACTCTTTAGCGCGCTGCTTAATTACCGACGCAATGTGGTGCGGCTGGGCGATAAACAATCGGGGGAAGGTGCGGGTTTTTTAGATGTAGAAGGGCGTACCAACTACCCACTCACGCTGTCGGTGGATGATGCCGATCGAGCGTTAAGGCTCAGTGTTCAAGTGGCACGGCCGTTTGACGCAAACCGTGTGTGTGGTTATATGCAGCAGGCACTGGAAAGCCTAACGCAAGCGCTCGAATATTCGCCAAACTTACCGGTTTGGCACTTAGAAGTGCTGCCTGGCGAAGAGCGTGCACTGCTGCTTCAGACATGGAACGCGACACAGCGCGAGTATCCGGCACACCGGTGTGTGCACCAGTTATTCGAAGACCAGGTGGCGCGCACACCCGAGGCGACGGCGCTGGTGTATCAGGACCAGGTGCTTAGCTATGCGCAGCTCAATGCAGAGGCCAACCGCCTCGCGCATCGGCTTATCGATCTGGGCGTTGAACCCGGTCACTCTGTTGCCACGCTGCTTGAGCGCTCGATTGATTTGGTGGTTGCGCAGCTAGCCATCCTCAAGGCAGGTGCAGCTTACGTACCGATTGATCCGCGCGCGCCCACAGAGCGACAAAGCTGGATCGTAAGCGATTGTGCAGCGCAGTTGTTGCTCACTGATGCGCACACCGAAGGTGCGGCTGCGCTGCCCACAGCACTAATGCGTCTGGACTTGTCAGATAAAGCGCAAACTGAGCACTTTCCAACGACGTGCCCACAACTGGCCGGCCGTAGTGTTGATACGGCTTATGTGATGTATACGTCGGGCTCCACCGGTATGCCCAAGGGCGTACGGGTGCCGCACCGAGCGATTGCGCGGCTAGTGATCAACAATGGCTATGTTGATGTTGGAGCGAATGATCGCATCGCATTGGCGGCCAATCCAGCTTTTGACGCGAGCACCTTTGAGGTCTGGGCGCCGTTATTAAATGGCGCGGCGGCGGTCGTGATCGATCATGACACGGTGCTGACGCCAGCGCTGTTTGCACAAACGCTGCGCGAACAGCGTATTAGTGTTTTGTGGTTGACCGTGGGTTTGTTCAATCAAATGGCCGTGGAATTGGGCCCAGTCTTTCCCCAACTCAAGGCTTTGATTGTCGGAGGTGACGCACTAGATGCGAGCGTGGTGGCGCAAGTGCTGCGCGATTCGCCTCCTCAACAGTTGATCAACGGTTATGGTCCGACCGAGAGCACTACATTTGCGACGACTTATAGGATCACGGCGGTGCCCAAGGGCAACGTCAATATTCCGATTGGTCGGCCGATTGCAAACACCCAAGTTTATCTGCTCGATGCACACGGCCAGCCGGTGCCGCTAGGTGCAGTTGGCGAGCTGTACATTGGTGGTGCAGGGGTTGCACAGGGCTATCTGAACCGCCCGGAGCTGACTGCCGAGTGCTTTGTGCGTGATCCGTTCTCAGATGAAGCGGATGCACGAATGTATAAGACGGGCGATCTGGCGCGTTATTTGCCGGATGGAAACCTAGAGTTTGTCGGGCGCAACGATGAGCAGGTCAAGATCCGCGGTTTTCGCATTGAGCCCGGTGAGATCGAGGCGTGCCTGGTGCAACACGCGCAGGTGCGCGATGCGGTGGTGCTTGTGCGGGGCGAAGGCGTGGAGAAGCGGCTGGTCGCGTACGTGGTGGCGGAGGCCGATGAGCAGCTGGTTAGCGAGCTGCGCACGCATGTGGCTGCTCGCTTGCCCGAGTATATGGTGCCGGCTGCATTGGTGCGGTTGGATGCGTTGCCGTTGACGGCCAATGGCAAGCTGGATCGGCGCGCGTTACCTGAGCCAGATGCTGGTGCACTCGCGCATCAAGCGTATGAAGCGCCGCAAGGCGAATTGGAGACCACGCTGGCCCAAATCTGGGCCGAATTGCTCGAAGTGGAGCGTGTGGGTCGGCACGACAGCTTTTTTGCACTCGGGGGCCATTCGCTGCTGGCGGTGCGCTTGATGAACCGAGTCAGCGCGCTGGGTGCCGACGTGCCGCTTGCGACCCTCTTTGCATCGCCGACGCTGGCCGCGTTTGCGGCGGTGGTGAGTGCGCAACTGAACCAGCAAACCAGTGCGCTGCCTGAGATCACACCGGTCCCACGCGAAGGCGTCTTACCGCTGTCGTTCGCGCAGCAGCGGCTATGGTTTCTCGCACAACTTGATAAGACCAGTGCTAACTATCATATCCCGTTTGTCCTGCATGTGCGTGGGCCATTAAACCGAGTCGCATGGCAGCAGGCATTGGATGCACTCCTCGCCCGTCATGAAGCGTTGCGCTCGACGTTTGTGAGCGTCGAGGGTCAGCCGCAGGTGCAGCTGTTGCCGGCTGACACGGGCGTGCCGCTGCGCTGGCATGATTTGCGTGGAGTACCCGATGCCGATGCGCAGCTGTCGCGTTTGACTGCCGATGAAGTGCACGCGCCGTTCGATCTGGCGCGTGGACCGCTGATGCGTGTATGCGTCATTCAGCTCGCCGATGACACCTATCAGTGCGTGTTCACGCAGCATCATATTGTGTCGGACGGCTGGTCGCTTGAAGTGCTGATAAGAGAACTCAGTGCATTGTACGCGGTAAGCGTTGGGGCGCAAGCCGATCCGCTGCCGCCGCTGACGATCCAGTATCCAGATTACGCGGCTTGGCAGCGTCAATGGCTGTCGGGTGAGCGGCTTCAAACGCAGAGCGACTACTGGCGCGCGACACTGGCTGATGCGCCGGTGCTGCTGGAACTACCGACGGACCGGCCGCGCCCGGCACAACAGTCGTTTGCTGGTGCACACGTGCCGGTGCAGATCGATGCATCGACTACGCAAGCGCTTAAGCGCTTAAGCGCGGAGCATGGTACGACGCTATTTATGACGGTGCTCGCCGCGTGGAGCGCGGTGCTCGCGCGCCTGTCAGGTCAGGATGATTTGGTCATTGGCACGCCCAGTGCCAATCGGGGGCATGCTGCGATCGAGCCGTTGATTGGCTTCTTTGTCAATACGCTGGCGTTGCGTGTCGACTTATCTGGCGAGCCTAATACGAGCGAACTGCTTAAGCGCGTGCGGTGCACGACGCTGGACGCGCAGGCGCATCAAGATCTGCCGTTCGAGCAAGTGGTCGAGATCGTGCAGCCGCCGCGTCGATTGAATCATACGCCGCTGTTTCAGGTGATGTTTGCGTGGCAGAGCAACGAGATAGGGCAATGGAGCTTACCCGAGCTGGATGTCAAGCCTGGTGAGCTTAATTACGACATGGTCAGGTTTGACCTGGAAATGCATTTGTATGAGGCAGGTGAGCAGATCACTGGTTCGTTACATTATGCGAGTGCGCTGTTTGACCCCACGACGATCGAGCGGCACGTAGGGTATCTGAAGACGATGTTGCAGGCGATGGCGGCTTGCCCACAGCAACCGGTGGCAACACTGCAGATGCTGGGAGCGGATGAGCGTCAGTTGCTGCTTCAGACATGGAACGCGACGGCGGCTCCCTATCCAGCTCCCCAATGCATTCATCAGTTGTTCGAGGCGCAGGTGGAGCGCAGCCCGGAAGCCACTGCACTGGTGTATGAAGCGCAGACACTGAGCTATGCGCAATTGAACGCCCGGGCCAACCGTCTCGCGCATCGGCTCATTGAATTGGGCGTCAAGCCAGATACCCGAGTGGTGCTCTGTGTCGAGCGCTCGCCGGCAATGGTCGTGGGGCTATTGGCGATTCTGAAGGCCGGCGGTGCGTATGTGCCGCTCGATCCCGCGTATTCGTCCGAGCGTCTCACGCATATTCTCGCCGATACCGCACCCACGATCGTGTTAGCTGATGCGGCTGGGCGCGCTGCGCTCGGTGATGCTGTACTGACCTCGTGCACGGTAATTGACCCCAATAGGCTGCCGGAGGCAGCGGATACCAATCCGTCAGTGTCAGGCCTGACGGCGCACGGTCTCGCCTATGTGATTTATACGTCCGGCTCGACCGGGACGCCCAAGGGCGTGATGGTCGAACATGCCCAAGTGGTGCGGCTGTTTGACGCGACCCACTCGTGGTATGGCTTCAATGAGCACGATACCTGGTGCCTATTCCACTCGTTTGCGTTCGATTTTTCCGTGTGGGAACTCTGGGGCGCGTTACGTTACGGTGGCAAACTGGTCATTGTGCCCCATCATACTGCCCGCTCTGCCCAAGCGTTTCACCAATTGGTCTGTGAGCAAGGCATCACCGTATTAAACCAAACACCTAGTGCGTTTAAGGCCTTTATCGCTAGCCAAGCACAAAGCGCCTTATCGGATCAATTACGCTATGTGATCTTTGGTGGGGAGGCGCTGGAGCCCGCCATCTTGCAGGCATGGTATGCCACGCGCGATGAACGCCGTCCGCAATTGGTCAACATGTATGGGATTACCGAAACCACTGTGCATGTGACTTACCGGCCGCTTCGACAACAGGACAGTAAGCAAGCGGATAATCCGATTGGCGTACGGATCCCAGACCTGAAGATCTATCTGCTCGATGCGCACGGGCAGCCGGTGCCGCTCGGTGCGGTGGGGGAACTGTACATTGGTGGGGACGGTGTGGCACGGGGCTACCTGAACCGTCCTGAGTTGACTGCCGAGCGCTTTGTGCGCGATCCGTTCTCGGATGCACCGGATGCGCGGATGTACAAGACGGGCGATTTGGCGCGCTATTTGTCCGACGGCAATCTGGCGTACGTAGGTCGCAACGATGATCAAATTAAGATGCGCGGCTTTCGCATTGAGCCTGGAGAGATCGAGGCATGCCTGGCTGCACACACACAGGTGCGCGATGTGGTGGTGCTCGTGCGAGGCGAGGGCCTGGACAAGCGGCTTATCGCGTACGTGGTGGCCGAGCCGGATGACGCGCTGGCTAGCACGTTGCGCACGTATGTGGCCGCTCGCTTGCCCGAGTATATGGTGCCGGCCGCGTTTGTGCGGTTGGATGCGTTGCCACTGACGCCGAATGGTAAGCTGGATCGGCGGGCGCTACCTGAGCCAGACGCTGACGCGCTCGCGCATCAAGCGTATGAAGCGCCGCAAGGTGAGCTGGAGTTGACGCTGGCGACGATTTGGTCGGAGCTACTGGGTGTCGAACGTGTGGGCCGGCACGATAGCTTTTTTGCACTCGGGGGCCATTCACTGCTGGCGGTGCGGTTGATGAACCGAGTGGGTGCGCTCGGTGCCGACGTGCCACTTGCGGCCCTCTTTGCATCGCCGACGCTGGCCGCGTTCGCGGCAGGGGTGAGTGCGCAGCTGAACCAGCAAGGCACCGCATTGCCTGAGATTACGCCTGCCTCGCGCGAAGGCGCGTTGCCGCTGTCGTTTGCGCAGCAACGGCTATGGTTCCTTGCGCAACTCGATGAGGTCAGGGGTACCTATCACATCCCGCTTGTGCTGCGTGTGCGCGGGCCTTTCGATCGGGCCGCCTGGCAACAAGCGCTGGATGCCCTGTTCGCGCGCCACGAAGCGCTGCGCTCGATATTTGTCAGTGTCGACGGACAGCCGCAGGTGCGGTTGCTGCCGGCCGACACGGGCATGCCGCTGCACTGGCACGATCTGCGGGGCGTGCCGGATGCCGATGCGCAACGGGTGCGTTTGACCGCCGATGAAGTGCACGCGCCGTTCGATTTGGCGCGCGGTCCGCTGATGCGCGCATGCGTCGTTCAACTCGCCGACGATGACTATCAGTGCGTGCTCACGCAGCACCATATTGTGTCGGACGGCTGGTCAATCGACGTGTTGGTCCGCGAGTTGAGCGCGCTGTACGCCGCGAGCGTGGGGGCGCAAGCCGATCCCCTGCCGCCGCTGGCGATCCAGTATCCGGATTACGCGACCTGGCAGCGTCAGTGGCTGTCGGGCGAGCGGCTTCAAACGCAGAGCGACTACTGGCGCACGACGCTCGCTGACGCGCCGGTGCTGCTGGAACTACCGACGGACCGGCCGCGTCCGGCGCAGCAATCGTTTGCCGGCGCGCACGTGCCGGTGCGGATCGATGCGCAAACCACGCGCGCACTGAAGCGCTTGAGCGCGGAGCATGGCACGACGCTATTTATGACGGTACTTGCCGCATGGAGCGCGGTGCTCGCGCGCCTGTCGGGCCAGGACGATTTGGTCATTGGCACGCCCAGCGCGAACCGGGGGCACCGCGCAATCGAGCCGTTGATTGGTTTTTTTGTCAATACGCTGGCGTTGCGCGTCAATCTGGAGGACGAGCCGACGACCGCGCAACTGCTCGAGCGCGTGCGGCGCACGACGCTGGACGCGCAGGCGCATCAAGACCTGCCGTTCGAGCAAGTGGTTGAAGTGGTGCAGCCGCCGCGCCGGCTCAATCACACGCCGTTGTTTCAGGTGTTGTTCGCGTGGCAGAGCAATGAGACAGGGCAGTGGCGCTTACCTGGGCTGGATGTCACGCCTGACGAACTCGATTACGACATCGCTAGGTTTGATCTTGAACTGCATCTGTATGAGGCAGGCGAGGAGATCACCGGGTCATTGCATTATGCGAGTGCGTTGTTTGACCCCGCGACGATCGAGCGACATGTCGGGTATCTGACGACGATGTTGCAGGCGATGGTGGCTCGCCCACAACAACCGGTGGCAACACTGCAGATGCTGGGAGCGGATGAGCGTCAGTGGCTGCTTCAGGCGTGGAACACGACGGCGGCTCCCGACCCAGCCCACCCGTGCATTCATCAATTGTTTGAGGCGCAGGTGGAGCGCAGCCCGGAAGCCACTGCACTGGTGTATGAAGCGCAGACACTGAGCTATGCGCAATTGAACGCCCGGGCCAACTGCCTCGCGCATCGGCTCATTGAATTGGGCGTCAAGCCGGACGCTCGAGTGGCGATTTGCGTCGAACGTTCACCGGCGATGGTCGTAGGGCTATTGGCGATCCTGAAAGCGGGCGGCGCGTATGTGCCGCTCGATCCCGCGTATCCGCCCGAGCGCCTCGCGCATATTCTTGCTGATACCGCGCCGGCCATCGTGCTGGCCGATGCGGCAGGCCAGTCTGCGTTGGGCGACACGGTTCTGGCTTCATTCACCGTACTGGATCCGAACGTACTGCCAGAGAGCGCGACCACCAATCCACAGGTGCCTGGGTTGAGTGCTCGTCATCTGGCGTATGTGATTTATACGTCCGGCTCGACCGGCATGCCAAAGGGCGTGATGGTCGAGCACGCCCAAATTGCCCATTTATTTGATGTCACGCAACTGGACGATGCGCAGAAGAAAGATCAAGCGTCGATGAGCCATCCAGTTTGGATGCGGCAAGCGTATGGACTGACGCCTGACGATCGTGTCCTGCAAAAGGCGCCTTTGACTTTCGATGTGTCGGTCTGGGAGTGCTTTTGCACGTTGCTCAATGGCGCGACCCTCGTCGTGGCAGCACCCGGTGTGCATAGGGATCCGTCTGCGTTAGTGGAGTTGATGATCCGGCAGCGCATCACGACGGTTCATTTTGTGCCTTCCATGCTCGGCATGTTCCTCGCCACTGACGGTGTTCAGCGCTGCACGACGGTCAAACGCGTGCTTTGCACGGGAGAAGCCCTCACGAGTGCGCAGGTTCGGCTTTGTCAGCGTCTTTTACCGCACGCCCAACTGCATAACTTGTATGGCCCCACCGAGGCAACGATTGGTGTGGCAGCGTGGACTTGCCCAGCAGAGTATACGGAGGACACTATTCCGATTGGTCGGCCCATTGCCCACAACCGACTTTACCTACTGGACAGATACGGTCAGCCGGTGCCGCTGGGGGCGACCGGCGAGTTGTACATCAGTGGTGCAAGTGTCGTGCGCGGTTACTTGAATGGCCCCGACCTGACCGCCGAGCGCTTTTTGCTCGATCCGTTCAGCGATCGTGAGGACGCGCGCATGTATAAAACGGGTGACTTGGCGCGTTACCGGCCTGACGGGAATTTGGCGTTTCTGGGACGCAATGATCACCAGGTCAAGATTCGAGGTCTTCGAATCGAGTTGGGCGAGATTAAAACATGCCTGGTTAGACACCCACAGGTACAAGAAGCGGTAGTACTTGCGCTGGGTGAGGGCCTGGACAAGCGGCTCGTCGCGTACGTGGTGGCCGAGCCGGATCAACAGCTTGCCCATACGTTGCGCGCGTATCTTACGGCTAGACTGCCTGACTACATGGTGCCGGCCGCGTTTGTGCGGCTCGATGCGTTGCCGTTGACGCCCAACGGCAAGCTCAATCGACGTGCGTTACCCGAACCAGACGCGAGTGCGCTGGCGCAGCAAGCGTATGAAGCGCCGCAAGGCGAATTGGAGACGACGCTCGCGACGATTTGGACGGAGCTACTCGGGGTGGAGCGTGTTAGCCGGCATGACAGTTTCTTTGCGCTCGGGGGCCATTCGCTGCTAGTGGTGCGTTTAATGAACCGAGTTGGCGCGCTGCTCGGTGCTGACGTGCCGCTGACGGCCCTCTTTGCATCGCCGACGCTGGCTGCGTTCGCGGCGGTGGTGAGCGCGCAACTGAACCAGCCAGTCAATACATTACCTGAGATCACGCCGATCTCGCGCGAAGGCAGCTTGCCGCTGTCGTTCGCGCAGCAACGACTATGGTTCCTCGCGCAACTCGATGGAGTCAGTGGTACCTATCACATCCCGCTTGTGCTGCGTGTGCGTGGGCCTTTTGATCGGGCTGCGTGGAAGCAAGCGCTGGATGCGCTGTTCGCGCGCCACGAAGCGCTGCGTTCGACGTTTGTCAGTGTCGACGGTCAGCCGCAGGTGCAGCTGTTGCCAGCCGACACAGGCGTGCCGCTGCACGGGCATGATCTGCGCGGCGTGCCGGATGCCGACGCGCAGCTGACACGCTTAAGTCGCGATGCAGCGCACGCACCGTTTGATCTGGTGCAGGGGCCGCTGATCCGCGCGTGTGGCATCCAATTGGCCGATAACGAGCACAGGTTAGTGCTCACGATGCACCATATCGTGTCGGACGGTTGGTCGTTTGGCGTGCTGGTGCGTGAGTTAAGCGCGCTGTACGCCGCGAACGTGGGGGCGCAAGCCGATCCCCTGCCCGCGCTGACGATCCAGTATCCGGATTACGCAGCCTGGCAGCGTCAGTGGCTGTCGGGCGAGCGACTTCAAACACAGAGCGATTACTGGCGCACGACGCTCGCGGACGCGCCGGTGCTGCTGGAACTACCGACAGATCGGCCGCGTCCGTCTCAGCCATCATTTGCCGGCGCGCACGTGCCGGTGCGGATCGATGCGCGAACCACGCAAGCGCTCAAGCGCTTAAGCGCTGAGCACGGTACGACCCTGTTTATGACGGTGCTCGCGGCGTGGAGCGCGGTGCTCGCGCGCCTGTCGGGCCAAGATGATTTGGTCATTGGCACGCCCAGCGCCAACCGGGGGCATGCTGCGATCGAGCCGTTGATCGGCTTTTTTGTCAATACGCTGGCGTTGCGCGTGAATTTAAAAGGCGAGCCGACGACAACGCAGTTACTTGAGCGCGTGCGGCGCACGACGCTGGACGCGCAGGCGCATCAAGATTTGCCGTTTGAACAAGTGGTCGAGATCGTGCAGCCGATGCGCCGGCTCAATCACACGCCACTGTTTCAGGTGATGTTTGCGTGGCAGAGTGGTGAGCTAGCGCAATGGCGACTGCCGAATCTGGGCGTCACGCTTGACGATCTTGATTACGACATTGCTAGGTTCGACCTTGAGCTGCACTTGTATGAGGCAGGCGAGGAGATCATCGGGTCATTGCATTATGCGAGTGCGTTGTTTGACCCCGCGACGATCGAGCGACACGTGGGATATCTGACGACGATGTTGCAGGCGATGGCGGCTTGCCCACAACAGCCGGTGGCAACACTGCAGATGCTGGGAGCGGATGAGCGTCAGTTGCTGCTTCAGACATGGAACGCGACGGCGGTTCCCTATCCAGCCCACCAATGCATTCATCAGTTGTTCGAGGCGCAGGTGGCGCGCAGCCCGGAAGCCATTGCACTGGTGTATGAAGCGCAGGCACTAAGCTATGCGCAATTGAACGCCCGGGCCAACCGTCTCGCGCATCGGCTCATTGAATTGGGCGTCAAGCCGGACGCTCGAGTGGCGATTTGCGTCGAACGTTCACCGGCGATGGTCGTAGGGCTATTGGCGATCCTGAAAGCGGGCGGCGCGTATGTGCCGCTCGATCCCGCGTATCCGTCCGAGCGCCTCGCGCATATTCTTGCCGATGCCGCACCAATGATCGTGCTGGCCGATGCGGCTGGCCAGGCCGTACTGGACGAGGCGGCACTCGCTTTACAGCCCGTACTCGATCCCAATCAGTTGCCGTCGCTGGCGCATACTAATCCGTCGGTGTTGGACCTCACCGCCCGAAACCTTGCGTACGTGATTTATACGTCGGGTTCTACTGGCACCCCGAAGGGTGTCATGATCGAACATGCGCAAGCGAGCAATTTCTTGTGCTGGGCAATAAAAACGTTTAGTCCAGCGCAAACACGGCACACGCTGTTTGCGACCTCGATCAATTTCGATCTTTCTGTCTTTGAATGCTTTGTGCCGCTGGTGCAAGGCTCAACTTTTCACTTAGTCGATGATGCATTGGCTTTGCTCAATTATTCTCAGCCGGTTTCGCTGATCAATACGGTACCTTCTGCGGTGCAGTCTTTGCTGGAGCATCGGGCGAGCCTATCGTCAGTAGCCGCAATTAATTTGGCAGGCGAGCCGTTGACAGAGCCCTTGATTGAGCGGATTTTTGAGCAGTCATCGGTTCAGCGGCTGTGCAACCTCTACGGACCTTCAGAAAGTACGACCTATTCGACCTGGCTGTCGATTCAGCGTGGCGAACCCTTGGTCGAGAGCATCGGCCGGCCAATTGCGAACACGCAAGTTTATCTACTGGACACGTATGGCCAGCCGGTGCCGCTAGGCGCGGTCGGTGAGATTTACATCGGCGGAGCCGGTGTCGCTCGTGGCTATCTGAACCGTCCAGAATTGACGGCTGAGCGCTTTGTACCTAATCCGTTCTTGGGTGCGCCCGACGCGCGCATGTACAAGACGGGTGACCTGGCTCGCTATCGGCCCGATGGCAATTTGGCGTTTGTTGGTCGCGGTGACCAGCAAGTCAAGATTCGCGGTTACCGGATTGAGCCGGGTGAAATCGAGGCGGTTCTTCAACGTCACCCTGCTGTGGCGCAAGCTGCTGTTATCGCGCGCGAAAATCGTTTGGGAGATAAGCAGTTAGTTGGCTATGTTGTGCTTGGCGATACTTCTCATCAATCTGATTTTGCAGAAGAGGCAAACCAAGTCGACGAATGGCAAAGCGTCTACGATGCCTATTACAGTCATGAACAAGATTATCCTTTCGGCGAGGATTTTAGTGTCTGGAAGAGTAGCTACGATAGCCAGCCGATTCCGTTGTCGGCTATGCAAGCGTGGCGCGCCGATGCGGTTGAGCGTATTCGTGCGCTGCAACCGCGGCGGGTGCTGGAGATTGGCGTAGGCACGGGACTGCTACTCGCGCACCTGGCGCCGCATTGTGAAGCGTATTGGGGCACGGACTTTTCCGCGCCTTCCATCGAGACATTACGCGCTCAGTTGGCGCAGCAGCCGGAACTGGCCTCTCATGTTCAATTGCGCACACAGGCTGCGCATATCACCGAGGGTTTACCGTCAGGGTATTTCGATACCATCGTGATCAACTCGGTGGTGCAATATTTCCCCAGTGCCAGCTATTTAATGGAGGTGGTCCGCCAAGCGATGGACCTGCTGGTGCCCGGTGGGCGTGTTTTCATCGGTGACGTGCGCAACCTTAACCTGCTGAACTGTTTTACTACCGCGGTGCAGTTGCACCAAGCCGATTCGGCTACCGACGACAGGTCGAGCGTCGGGCGGCGTATCCAGCAAGCGCTGCTTGCCGAAAAAGAGCTGCTGCTAGCGCCCGCTTTCTTCAGCGCACTGCCGGACAGCATCGACACGATTGCGGCGGTCGATATCGAGCTTAAGCGCCGTGATTACGATAATGAATTGAGCCGCTATCGCTACGACGTGGTGTTATGCAAAGGGCCCGTCAACACATTGTCCCTTGCTCAAGCGCCGCAGCTGCGTTGGGGACGCGGGATAGTCGAGATCGAGGCGCTACAGACATTGCTTGCGACGGAGCGTCCCGCCCAGCTGCGCATCACGGGTGTGCCAAATGCCCGGCTAGCACTGGAGATGGAGGCGATGCAGGCGCTTGAGCATAGCGATGATATCGGTCTAATTCAGCGTCAGTTCATGACCGGCGATGCGCAAACGATCGGATTGGAGCCTGAGGCATTTTCCGCTCTAGGAGGATCATTCGGATACTGGGTCGGCATCACTTGGTCAGAATATGATGCCCTTGCTTGCATGGACGTCGTGTTCGTGCAAGCCAGCGAGATGGCCCAAGCGATGCCCACCGATGTGTACCTTCGGCCTTCGGGCGACGCTCAAGCGTCACCGTTCAGCTACGCGAATCAACCGGCTAGCTTTGATCCCTTTGCAGACGTTCGCCGCTATGTGGCGACACAGCTGCCTGATTACATGGTGCCGGCCGCGTTTGTGCGGTTGGATGCGTTGCCGTTGACGCCTAATGGTAAGCTCGATCGACGTGCGCTACCTGAGCCGGAGGCCGACGCACTCGCGCATCAAGCGTATGAGGCACCGCAAGGTGAGTTGGAGGCCACGCTCGCGACGATCTGGTCGCAGCTATTGGGCGCCGAGCGTGTCGGCCGGCATGACAGCTTCTTTGCCTTGGGTGGCCATTCGTTGCTGGCGGTGCGTCTGATGAACCGGGTCAGGGCGCTCGGTGCTGAAATGCCGCTGACAAGCTTATTCGCGTCGCCGACGCTGGCCGCGTTTGCAGCGGTGGTGAGTGCGCAGTTGAATCAGCCAGTCAACGCATTGCCTGAGATCACACCGATCTCGCGCGAAGGCAGCTTGCCGCTGTCGTTCGCGCAGCAGCGACTATGGTTTCTCACACAACTTGATGAGACAAGTTCTAATTATCATATTCCGCTTATCCTGCATTTGCATGGGCCACTGAACCGGACCGCATGGCAACAAGCGCTGGATGCGCTGTTCGCGCGCCACGAGGCGCTGCGCTCGACGTTCGTGAGTGTCGAGGGTCAGCCGCAAGTGCAGCTGTTGCCCGCCGATGCCAGCGTGCCGCTGCACTGGCATGACCTGCGCGAAGCGCTGGATGTCGAAGCGCAACTAGCGCGCTTAAGTCGCGGCGCAGCGAGCGCACCGTTTGATCTGGCGCGTGGTCCGCTGATGCGCGCGTGCGTGATCCAATTAGCCGACGACGAGCACGTACTGGTGCTGACAAAGCACCATATTGTGTCGGACGGCTGGTCGATTGGCGTGCTGGTGCGCGAGTTGAGTGCATTGTACGCGGCAAGCGCAGCCGGCCAAGTCGATCCGCTGCCACCGCTGGCGATCCAGTATCCGGACTATGCGGCCTGGCAGCGTCAGTGGCTATCGGGTGAGCGGCTTCAAGCGCAGAGCGACTACTGGCGCACGACGCTGGCCGATGCGCCGGTGTTGCTGGAACTACCAACAGACCGGCCGCGCTCGGCGCAACAGTCGTTTGCCGGCGCGCATGTACCGGTGCAGATCGATGCGCGAACCACTCGTGCACTGAAGCGCTTGAGCGGTGAGCATGGCGCGACGCTGTTCATGACGGTACTTGCCGCGTGGAGCGCGGTGCTTGCGCGCTTGTCGGGCCAGCAGGATCTGGTCATTGGTACGCCCAGCGCGAACCGGGGGCATGCCGCAATCGAGCCGTTGATTGGCTTTTTTGTCAATACGCTGGCGTTGCGCGTAAATTTAGAAGGCGAGCCGACGACAACGCAGTTACTTAAGCGCGTGCGGCGCACGACGCTGGACGCGCAGGCGCATCAAGATTTGCCGTTCGAGCAGGTCGTGGAGATTGTGCAGCCACCGCGTCGGCTCGAGCATACGCCGCTGTTTCAGGTGATGTTCGCGTGGCAGAGCAATGAGACAGGGCAGTGGCGCTTACCTGGGCTGGACGTCACGCCTGGAGAGCTTGATTACGACATGGTCAGGTTCGACCTGGAAATGCATCTGTATGAAGCAGGTGAGGAGATTATTGGGTCGTTGCACTATGCGAGTGCGCTGTTTGACCCCGAGACGATCGAACGGCACGTGGGATATCTGACGACGATGTTGCAGGCGATGGTAGCCTGCCCACAGCAACCGGTGGCAACGCTTCAAATGCTGGATCCGGATGAGCGTCAGTTACTGCTTCAGACATGGAATGCGACACAGCGCGAGTATCCGGCACACCGGTGTGTGCACCAGTTATTCGAAGACCAGGTGGCGCGCACACCCGAGGCGACGGCGCTGGTGTATCAGGGCCAGATGCTTAGCTATGCGCAGCTCAATGCAGAGGCCAACCGCCTCGCGCATCGGCTTATCGATCTGGGCGTTGAACCCGGTCACTCTGTTGCCACGCTGCTTGAGCGCTCGATTGATTTGGTGGTTGCGCAGCTGGCCATCCTCAAGGCAGGTGCAGCTTACGTACCGATTGATCCGCGCGCGCCCACAGAGCGACAAAGCTGGATCGTAAGCGATTGTGCAGCGCAGTTGTTGCTCACTGATGCGCACACCGAAGGTGCGGCTGCGCTGCCCACAGCACTAATGCGTCTGGACTTGTCAGATAAAGCGCAAACTGAGCACTTTCCAACGACGTGCCCACAACTGGCCGGCCGTAGTGTTGATACGGCCTATGTGATGTACACGTCAGGCTCCACCGGTATGCCCAAGGGCGTGCGGGTGCCGCACCGAGCGATCGCGCGGCTAGTGATCAACAATGGCTATGTTGATGTTGGAGCGGATGATCGCATCGCATTGGCGGCCAATCCAGCTTTTGACGCAAGCACCTTTGAAGTCTGGGCGCCGTTATTAAATGGCGCGGCGGCGGTCGTGATCGATCATGACACGGTACTGACGCCAGCGCTGTTTGCGCAAACGTTGCGCGAACAGCGTATTAGTGTTTTGTGGTTGACCGTGGGTTTGTTCAATCAAATGGCCGTGGAATTGGGCCCAGTCTTTCCCCAACTCAAGGCCTTGATTGTCGGAGGCGATGCACTAGATGCGAGCGTGGTGGCGCAAGTGCTGCGCGATTCGCCTCCTCAACAGTTGATCAACGGTTACGGCCCGACCGAGAGCACTACATTTGCGACGACTTATAGGATCACGGCGGTGCCTGAGGGCAACGTCAATATTCCGATTGGTCGGCCGATTGCAAACACCCAAGTTTATCTGCTCGATGCACACGGCCAGCCGGTGCCGCTAGGTGCAGTTGGCGAGCTGTACATTGGTGGCGCGGGGGTTGCACATGGCTATCTGAACCGCCCGGAGCTGACTGCCGAGTGCTTTGTGCGTGATCCGTTCTCAGATGAAGCGGATGCGCGAATGTATAAGACGGGCGATCTGGCGCGTTATTTGCCGGATGGAAACCTAGAGTTTGTCGGGCGCAACGATGAGCAGGTCAAGATCCGCGGTTTTCGCATTGAGCCCGGTGAGATCGAGGCGTGCCTGGTGCAACACGCGCAGGTGCGCGATGCGGTGGTGCTTGTGCGGGGCGAAGGCGTGGAGAAGCGGCTGGTCGCGTACGTGGTGGCGGAGGCCGATGAGCAGCTGGTTAGCGAGCTGCGCACGCATGTGGCTGCTCGCTTGCCCGAGTATATGGTGCCGGCTGCATTGGTGCGGTTGGATGCGTTGCCGTTGACGGCCAATGGCAAGCTGGATCGGCGCGCGTTACCTGAGCCAGATGCTGGTGCACTCGCGCATCAAGCGTATGAAGCGCCGCAAGGCGAATTGGAGACCACGCTGGCCCAAATCTGGGCCGAATTGCTCGAAGTGGAGCGTGTGGGTCGGCACGACAGCTTTTTTGCACTCGGGGGCCATTCGCTGCTGGCGGTGCGCTTGATTGAGCGCCTGCGCCGTATTGGTCTGGGGGTGTCTGTACGTGCGCTATTTGACAGACCCACGTTGAGTGCGTTGGCTCAATCGCTGGGTCAGCACCGTGAAGTGGCGGTGCCTCCGAATGCGATCACCCCTGACACGACCACGCTGACACCGGAGATGCTGCCACTGATTGACCTGACCCAAGCTGACATCGATCGGATCGTCGCGCAGGTGCCGGGTGGGGTGGCAAATATCCAAGATATTTATGCATTGTCACCGCTGCAAGACGGTATTTTATTTCACCATCTACTGGCTAGCGACGGTGATCCCTATCTATTGATCTTTCAAAAGGCCTTTGCCAATCGGGAACGGCTCGATTGCTACCTTGATGCAGTTCGGCATGTCGCCGATCGCCACGATATTTTGCGCACCGCGTTTATCTGGGAAGATATGTCCACGCCTGCCCAGGTCGTCTGGCGTTACGTGTCGCTACCGATTACTGAACTTGCGTTGGATCCGGCTGACGGGCCGATCACCGAGCAACTGGCCCAGCGCTTTAATCCTCGTCGGCATCGCATCGATTTAACTCAAGCCCCCCTGATACATTTCGCCGTTGCGCGAGACAGCGATGGCCGCTGGTTATTAGTCGAATTGGTGCATCATTTAATCAACGATCATTCGACACTAGAAGTCATTAATAATGAAGTGCAGGCTTTCATTGAAGGACGGGGCGACACATTGCCACCAGCCCAACCGTTCCGTAACCTGGTCGCGCAGACCCGCCTGGGTGTAAGTGAAGAGGAGCATGCGCGCTTCTTTACTGACATGCTGGCTGACGTGGAGGAACCCACGCTGCCGTTCGGGTTAGAGGATGTACATTGCGATGGTAGTCAAATCGCCGAGGCGCGCCGAGCGCTGCCACAAGAGTTAAACGATCGACTGCGCGCACAGGCCAGAAACTTGGGCGTGAGTTTAGCTAGCTTGTGCCATTTGGCGTGGGCGCAAGTATTGGCGCGTGCGATTGGCCGGCAGCAAGTGGTGTTTGGCACGGTGCTGTTTGGGCGGATGCAAGGAGGGGACGGCGCGGACAGTGCGATGGGGCTGTTCATTAATACGTTGCCGCTGCGTGTGGATTTGTACGGTAATGTTGAGCACAGTGTGCGAAACACACACGCGCGCTTGGCCGCACTGCTCGAACACGAACATGCGTCGTTGGCACTTGCGCAGCGCTGCAGTGGAGTGCCGACAGGCAAGCCACTGTTTAGTGCGCTACTCAACTATCGGCATAATGTGGCGCCTTTGGCTGACAGCTTGATGGTCGACGGTGTCGAGTTATTAAGCGCAGAGGAGCGTACTAATTATCCGCTGACATTGGCAGTGGACGATTCTAAGCAAATTTTAAGCTTGGGCTGCCAAGTGGCGCAGCCACTCGATCCAAATCGTGTGTGCGGGTATATGCAGCGGGCATTGGAAAGCCTTGTCGAAGCACTCGAGCATGCGCATGACAAACCGGTTCAGCAACTGGAGGTGATGCCCGAAGACGAGCGAGCCTTGCTGCTCGAAACATGGAATATGACGCAGCGCGATGATCCGTCGCATCGGTGCGTGCACCAATTGTTCGAAGAGCAGGTAGCTACAACACCTGAAGTCATTGCACTTACCTTTAAAGAACAGCGAATTAGTTACACGGCACTCAATGCCCAGGCAAATCGTTTAGCCCACCGGCTGATCCGGTTGGGGGTGGTGGCGGAGACGCCAGTGGCCGTGCTAATGCAACGCTCGCCCGAGCGCGTGGTGACAGCGCTGGCCATCCTTAAAGCCGGCGGCGTCTATATGCCGCTGAACGAGCAATGGCCTGATAGCCGGCTGCACACGTTATTGGGTGAAACACGCGCGCCCATCGTGCTGACGGATCGCCCATTGCAAGCGCGCTGCGATGCGTTCAGTGCGCATGTCATTGCCGTTGATGCTGATGCGTCACTCGCTCAGGAGCCAAGCGATAACCCTACGGTGGCGTGCTCACCCGAGCAACTGGCGTATTTGATGTACACGTCGGGTTCGACTGGTCAACCCAAAGGGGTGGGCATTGTGCATCGCACGGTGCGCTATATGGCCTTAGACCGGCGCTTGTCCGCCGTGCGCGATCGCGTGCTGCTGCATTCGTCGCACGCCTTTGACGTGTCCACGTATGAGCTGTGGACGCCGCTGCTCTGTGGTGGTCAGGCCGTCATTGTGCCGCCGGGCGAATTGGACGTGCATGTGCTGCAAGAGACCATCCGAGCGCATCAAGTGAGCGCGCTATGGTTGAGCGCAGGGCTGTTTCAAGTGATGGCCGAAGGTGACTTGAGCTATTTGCGCAGCGTGCGTCAGCTGACGGTGGGCGGCGATATTGTCTCCGCCGCGGCGGCGCAGCGCGTGCTTGAGCACTGTCCAACCCTGCGCTTTATCAACGGATATGGGCCGACCGAGACGACCATTGCCACGTGCCATCTGATCGAGGCACCGTATCAAGCGCAAGCGTCGATGCCGATCGGCACGCCGCTGGATAATGCCACGGCTTACGTGTTGGACGCGTGCTTGCGTCCGGCGCCGGTGGGTGTCGTGGGGGAATTGTATATAGCCGGTGAGGGCGTAGCCAGGGGCTACTTCAATCGACCGGGGCTGACCGCCGAGCGCTTCATTGCTCACCCATTCGATGCGAGCGGTGCGCGGCTGTACCGGACGGGCGATCTGGCGTATTGGCGCTCGGATGGCGCGCTGGAGTTTATCGGCCGGGCGGACCAGCAAGTCAAGATTCGAGGCTTTAGGGTTGAGCCGGGCGAGATTGAGGCGGTGCTGCAGCGTCACCCGGGCGTGGCGCAAGCTGCGGTGATTGCTCGAGAGGATCGGGCGGGCGATACGCAGCTGGTGAGTTACATCGTACCCGATGAAGCCCCTGCCGAGCGAGATCTCGCGACGGAGGCAAACCAAGTCGAAGAATGGCAGAAGGTCTACGATACGTATTATCAAGACGACGCAGACTATTCTTTTGGTGAAAACTTCAACATTTGGAAGAGCAGCTACGATAGCCAGCCGATTCCGTTGTCGGCTATGCAAGCGTGGCGTGCCGATGCGGTTGAGCGTATTCGTGCGCTGCAACCGCGGCGAGTGCTGGAGATTGGCGTAGGCACGGGACTGCTACTCGCGCACCTGGCGCCGCATTGTGAAGCGTATTGGGGCACGGACTTTTCCGCGCCTTCCATTGAGACATTACGCGCTCAGTTGGCGCAGCAGCCGGAACTGGCCTCTCATGTTCAATTGCGCACACAGGCTGCGCATATCACCGAGGGTTTACCGTCAGGGTATTTCGATACCATCGTGATCAACTCGGTGGTGCAATATTTCCCCAGTGCCAGCTATTTAATGGAGGTGGTCCGCCAAGCGATGGACCTGCTGGTGCCCGGTGGGCGTGTTTTCATCGGTGACGTGCGCAACCTTAACCTGCTGAACTGTTTTACTACCGCGGTGCAGTTGCACCAAGCCGATTCGGCTACCGACGACAGGTCGAGCGTCGGGCGGCGTATCCAGCAAGCGCTGCTTGCCGAAAAAGAGCTGCTGCTAGCGCCCGCTTTCTTCAGCGCACTGCCGGACAGCATCGACACGATTGCGGCGGTCGATATCGAGCTTAAGCGCCGTGATTACGATAATGAATTGAGCCGCTATCGCTACGACGTGGTGTTGCGCAAAGGGCCCGTCAACACATTGTCGCTTGCTCATGCGCCACAGCTGCGTTGGGGACGCGGGATAGTCGAGATCGAGGCGCTACAGACATTGCTTGCGACGGAGCGTCCCGCCCAGCTGCGCATCACGGGGGTGCCGAATGCCCGGCTAGCGCTGGAGATAGAGGCGATGCAGGCGCTTGAGCATAGCGATGATATCGGTCTAATTCAGCGTCAGCTCATGACCGGCGACGCGCAAACGATCGGATTGGAGCCTGAGGCATTTTCCGCTCTAGGAGGATCACTCGGATACTGGGTTGGCATCACTTGGTCAGAATATGATGCCCTTGCTTGCATGGACGTCGTGTTCGTGCAAGCCAGCGAGATGGCCCAAGCGATGCCCACCGATGTGTACATTCGGCCTTCGGATGATGCTCAAGCATCACCATTCAGCTACGCGAATCAACCGGCCAGTTTTGATCCCTTTGCAGACGTTCGCCACTATGTCGCGACACAGCTGCCTGATTACATGGTGCCGGCCGCGTTTGTACGGTTGGATGCGCTGCCGTTGACGCCTAATGGCAAGCTCGATCGACGTGCGCTACCTGAGCCAGACGCCGACGCACTCGCGCATCAAGCGTATGAAGCACCGCAAGGTGAGTTGGAGGCCACGCTCGCGACGATCTGGTCGCAGCTATTGGGCATCGAGCGTGTTAGCCGGCATGACAGCTTCTTTGCTCTCGGGGGGCACTCGCTGCTGGCGGTGCGGTTGATGAATCGGGTCAGGGCGCTCGGTGCTGAAATGCCGCTGACAAGCTTATTCGCGTCGCCGACGCTGGCCGCGTTCGCGGCGGCGGTGAGTGCGCAGTTGAATCAGTCAGCCAACTCATTGCCTGAGATCACACCGATCTCACGCGAAGAAAGCTTGCCGCTGTCGTTCGCGCAGCAGCGACTATGGTTCCTCTCGCAGCTCGATGGGGTCAGTGGTACTTATCACATGCCGCTTGCGCTGCGTGTGCAAGGAGTGTTCGATCGGGCCGCATGGCAACAAGCGCTGGATGCGCTGTTCGCGCGCCACGAGGCGCTGCGCTCGACGTTCGTGAGTGTCGAGGGTCAGCCGCAGGTGCAGCTGCTGCCGGCTGACACGGGCGTGCCACTGCACTGGCATGATCTGCGTGGCGTGTCTGATGCCGACGCGCAGCTGTCGCGCTTGAGCGCCGATGAAGCGTGTGCGCCGTTCGATCTGGCGCGCGGCCCGCTGATGCGCGCATGCGTGATCCAATTAGCTGACGACGAGCACGTACTGATGCTGACAAAGCACCATATCGTGTCGGATGGCTGGTCGATTGGCGTGTTAGTGCGAGAACTCAGTGCATTGTATGCGGCAAGCGCAGCCGGCCAAGTTGATCCCCTGCCAGCGCTGGCGATCCAGTATCCAGATTACGCCGCCTGGCAGCGTCGGTGGCTGTCGGGCGAGCGGCTTCAAACGCAGAGCGACTACTGGCGTAGGACGCTGGCCGATGCGCCGGTGCTGCTGGAACTCCCGACGGACCGGCCGCGCCCGGCGCAACAGTCGTTTGCTGGTGCACACGTGCCGGTGCAGATCGATGCATCGACCACGCAAGCACTTAAGCGCTTAAGCGCGGAGCATGGCACGACGCTATTTATGACAGTGCTTGCCGCGTGGAGCGCGGTGCTCGCGCGCCTGTCAGGCCAGGATGATTTGGTCATTGGCACGCCCAGTGCCAATCGAGGACATGCTGCGATCGAGCCGTTGATTGGCTTCTTTGTCAATACGCTGGCGTTGCGTGTCGACTTATCTGGCGAGCCCAATACGAGCGAACTGCTTAAGCGCGTGCGGTGCACGACGCTGGACGCGCAGGCGCATCAAGATCTGCCGTTCGAGCAAGTGGTCGAGATCGTGCAGCCACCGCGTCGGCTCGAGCATACGCCGCTGTTTCAGGTGTTGTTCGCCTGGCAGAGTAACGAAACAGGACAGTGGCGTCTACCTGGACTGGACATCATGCCTGCTGGGCTCGATTACGACGTGGTCAGGTTTGACCTGGAAATGCATTTGTATGAAGCAGGTGAAGAGATTATTGGGGCATTGTGCTATGCGAGTGCATTGTTTGATCCCACGACAATTGAGCGGCACATAGGGTATCTAAAGACGATGTTGCAGGCGATGGTGGCCTACCCACAGCAACCGGTGGCAACGCTTCAAATGCTGGATCCGGATGAGCGTCAGTTACTGCTTCAGACATGGAATGCGACAGCGTCTCCCTACCCAGCCGACCAGTGCGTTCATCAGGTGTTCGAGGCACAAGTGGAGCGCAGCCCGGAAGCCACTGCATTGGTGTATGAAGCGCAGACGCTGAGCTATGCGCAATTGAACGCACGAGCCAACTGCCTCGCGCATCGGCTCGTTGAATTGGGTGTCAAGCCGGATGCCCGAGTGGCGATTTGTGTCGAACGTTCACCGGCAATGGTCGTGGGACTATTGGCGATCATGAAGGCGGGCGGCGCGTGTGTGCCACTTGATCCCGCGTATCCGTCCGAGCGCCTCGCGCATATTCTTGCCGATGCAGCGCCAACGATCGTACTCGCTGATGCAACGGGTAGGGCCACATTGGGGGAAGCGGCGCTTGCGTGCCGAACCGTACTTGAGCTCGATGCACCGCTCGATCAAGCTGCACCCAACCCGCGGGTAGCCGGACTGACTCCTCGTCATCTTGCCTATGTCATCTACACGTCTGGTTCCACCGGCACGCCGAAGGGCGTGATGATCGAGCATGTGCAAATTGCACGCTTATTGGAGGCTACAAAGCCTCATGGTACGTTAAATGAAGACCAGGTGCTGATCGACCGACAGCGAGGTTACGGTCTAAGACCTGCCGATCGCGTTCTCCAAAAAGCACCCTTTAACTTCGATGTATCAATTTGGGAGCTTTTTTGGACGTTGCTCAATGGCGCCACTCTTGTGATAGCAGACGCCGACGTTCATAAAGACCCTGTTGCCTTGAGGGATCTCATTGTCCGGGAGCGCATCACGACGGTTCACTTTGTACCCTCCATGCTCAGCATTTTCTTGGATACTGAGGGTGTTCAGCGCTGCACATCGGTGAAGCATTTGATTTGCGGTGGCGAAGCACTGTCCGGTGCGACTGTCCAGCAGTGTCAAATGCTGTTGCCTGACACGCAAGTTCATAACTTGTATGGCCCCGCTGAAAATCCCATTGGTACAACATTTTGGACTTGTCCAGTGGCCTGTACAGAGGACAATATTCCGATTGGGCGGCCCATCGCGAACACCCAAGTTTACTTGCTTGATGCATACGGCCAGCCGCTTCCGCTCGGTGCGGTCGGCGAGCTGTATATCAGTGGTGACGGTGTGGCTCGCGGCTATTTGAACCGTCCTGATCTGACCGCTGAGCGTTTTGTGCTCAACCCTTTCTCAACAGAGCCCGGCGCGCGGATGTATAAAACCGGCGATTTGGCTTGTTACCGACCCGACGGCAATTTGGAGTACTTGGGCCGCAATGATGACCAGGTCAAGGTTCGCGGCTTTCGCATTGAACTGGGTGAGATCAAGGCGTGCCTTGCCCAACATCCACAGGTGCGTGATGCGGTGGTGCTCGTGCGGGGCGAGGGCCACAACAAGCGGCTTGTCGCGTATGTGGTGACCGAGGCCGACGAGCAATTGGCTAGTACGTTGCGTGCCCATGTAGCCGCTCGCTTGCCCGACTATATGGTGCCGGCTGCATTCGTGCGTTTGGATGCGTTGCCACTAACACCCAACGGCAAACTGGATCAACGCGCGCTGCCTGAACCGGATTTGACACCGGTTCAATATCGTATCCCTCGTACGCCGCACGAACAGACATTAGCGGAGCTTTTCGCAGAAGTGCTGAATTTGCCTCGTGTAGGCATTGATGACAGTTTCTTCGACCTGGGCGGTCATTCGTTGTTGGCCATGCGTTTAATTGACCGTATTCGCAAGACTTTGAAGGTTGATCCTAGCATTCGTATGCTATTTGAAGCGCCCACTGTGGCTGGTTTGGCACAACGCTTGACCCAGTTTAATAGTGTGCAAGAAAGCGCATTTTCTGTCTTGCTTCCTCTTAAGCCTAAAGGAAGTCGCCGTCCTCTTTTCTGCATGCATCCTGGATTTGGTTTGAGTTGGAGTTACATTAGCCTGTCAAGTTTTCTAGACACCGACCAACCTCTCTATGGGTTGCAAGCCCGTGGGTTTGATGGGACAAGGCCACTTCCGTCAAGCATTGACGACATGGTGTCAGACTACCTAGAGCACATTCGCCAAGTTCAGCCAGAAGGGCCTTACTACCTGTTAGGTTGGAGCCTGGGAGGCATAGTCGCTCACAGCATGGCGGTTCGGCTTGAACAGCAAGGTGAAAAGGTGGCGTTGCTAGCTTTACTGGATATTTTTCCAGGATCGTATTTGCTGGACAGCAAAGGCGAAGTTGACCAAGCGATGGTTAATGCCGCGCTCGCCGAACATTATGGTGATGAATTTATTGGAGCCATGAGTGATGATTTTTTAAAAAATGCTCTTGAAATTGCAAAAAATAATCCACTTCTTTTAAAAGATTTTCATCCGGCAGTGTATGCGGGTAATGCGATATTCTTCCGGGCCACTCAAGCGGGAGCTGAATATGATGTACTAATCTCCCCTGATGTATGGAAGCCCTACATACTTGGAAATATAGAAGTCTACGATGTGCACTGTAGCCACGGAGCAATGCTCAGGCAGGAACCAGCGGCGGTAATTGGCGAAATTTTAGCTCGTAAATTGAGTGAGCTGGCAGATAAACAAATCCAAGGAGAGGCTGATGCAGTACGGTAAAATTTTGCAAAATAATATTGCCAGGCCTGACGATAATTATGGCACTCCTTGCTCTTATATGGCTTGCACTTGTCAGGTTAAATTATATGATAAATGGCGCGAAATTCGCTGCTTGTGTCGATTGTGTTGCGTGTACAGTTGTCACTTGTGCCAACAGGGTAATGGCCTTCCCGATATTGCTTTAAAAGATACATTAACCGTGAAGGCACAGTGCAGAGCGGGACGGCCGATAATTGAAAAATTTATGTTGTTTAATAAATATCCGTGTAGTGTATAGAATTCGCCTAACTGGTTCCGGTGATGATGTTGACACTAAAAGCATGATGCATAGATTGAGTTATTTAAGCTGTTTTGATTGGCTGAATGCGGGCTAAATTTTGGCGGGACCTTAACGTGAATGTTTGATAATTAAGGTTGAGTAAAAATTTTTTTAAAAAGGGGTCGGTTATGGATAAAATGCTAGAAATTACAGGTGAGCCCATAAGGGCAAATGATATTGCCAGGGCGGCATATGATTTTAATATTAATGTTCGCCTTGGGCAAAAGGCATGCAAGTCTATTGTTGAATCCCGTAAATTGCTTGACGACCTTCTTTTGCAGGGGAAGGTGATTTATGGTGTAAATACAAGTATGGGGGGATTTGTTAAATACCTTATCCCAGAAAAGTATGCGACGCAAACGCAAGAAAATCTTATTGCGGCAGTCGCAACAAATGTTGGTCCATATTTTGATGATGCTGTGGTTCGAGCGACGATGTTAACACGTATCAACTCGCTTGCTCGAGGAGTATCTGCAATTTCACTAGAAAATATTCAAAAATTTGTAGATATTTTTAATAAAGGAATATGTCCTTGCGTACCTCAGAAAGGTTCTCTTGGTACGAGTGGAGATTTGGGACCACTTGCTGCTATTGCTTTGGCGCTAACTGGAAAATGGAAGGTTAGGTATCAAGGGGAAATCATGAGCGCCTCAGAGGCACTGTGTAGGGCTAATATTGAGCCGCTCAGGCTTAGTTATAAAGAGGGCTTGGCATTAATAAATGGAACCTCGGCCATGACTGGCTTGGCGTGCCTAATAGTAAATGATGTGGAGAATTTAATTAAATCATATGAATTAATAACATCGTTAACTTTGGAGACATTGAAAGGAAAGCGTAAGGTATTTTCACCGTTGGTGCACGAAGAAAAGCCGCATCGAGGCCAGCAAGCGTCTGCAGCAAATATCTACAACGCGCTTGCCGACAGTAATATGATAAGTAGTGAGGATGATGTATCAAAAAGTCTTCGATCGCAACTTTGCGATAATGTGATAGATAGTGTTACTGATCAAATCGAAGATGCGTATTCTTTGCGTTGTACGCCGCAAATAATTGGACCGATTAGGGATGCTGTGGATTATGTTAAGTGTGTGGTAGAGAATGAGTTGAATTCTAGTAATGACAATCCTTTGGTGATTCCAAAGCATGGTGATGTATATCATAATGGCCATTTTCATGGTCAGTATATTTCCATGGCGATGGATCATTTATCTATCGCGTTGGTTACGTTAAGTAACTTGTCGGATCGGCGTATCGATCGATTTATGGATAAAAATAATAGCAATGGATTGCCACCATTTCTTTGTGTGAGTGATCAAGGAATCCGACTTGGGTTGATGGGAGGGCAGTTCATGAGTGCTTCCCTTGCCTCAGAAAACCGGTCTTTATGTATGCCAGTCTCTATTCAGTCATTGCCCTCGACAGCTGATTTCCAAGATATTGTGTCACTTGGTCTTGTGGCTGCTCGGCGTGCACAGGAAATATTTAATAATACCGTTTATGTTATAAGCTTCGAACTTTTGTGTGCATGTCAAGCAGCTGATATTCGTGGTGCTGACAAATTGGGAACGCATACTGCCATGCTTTATAATTCGGTGCGGTCTTTTTTGCCGTTTTTTGATAAAGATGAGTCGCTTACCCCATATCTAGAAGATATTGCTATTTTTATTCGAAATGGAATGGCTCATTCTTCGAGGTGAGGTTCTTTCCCAATCAGGGCCGTTCTAAAGTGGAAATTTCCGGCTCTTCGGGGTGGGCCGAATCGGCTCGGGACTTGCACTGGCGGGCGAATTCGGCGGGCGTCATCCACTGCAGTGCCCAGTGGGGACGCGCCTCATGATAGTACTCGCGCCAGGCCTCGATTTTGCGCTTGGCGTCCTCGAGCGACAAGAACCCATGCGCGTTGAGGCATTCCTCACGCAGTGCCCGTTGAACGACTCGTTCTTCGCGTTATCAGTTGGCTTGCCGGGACGTGAGAAATCGATCTCTACACCTCTCTCATACGCCCACTTGTGGAGCACTTTAGAGATGAATTCGCTGCCATTGTACGTCTTGATAAAGCGCGGTAATGGTCGACCCGCAGCGATGCGATCCAGCGCATGGCTGCTATCCGCTCGGTTTCGACGGATACAGTTACCGACTCAAATAGGCTGCCAAACTCTTGCACAAAAGACCAAAAAGCGTTAAATAACAACCTTATCCTGTTCCACAACGTAGAGGAATTTGCACGACCGAACGTAGAAGGGTTTTAACTGGCCGTCCGGCCGGTCTCATTTCCTTCATTTCTTCATTTTTTATTAATTAAGAAATAGGAGTTAAAAATGGAAAGGAATTATAAAAAGAAGGGCTGTGTGAGTTCCCGCCGGAAGTTTCTTTCTGATATGGTCATGTTGTCCACTTCGGGTATCGTTGCTGGAGGGTGGACGCCAATTTATCAAATATCAGCCAACGCAAGTGAAACATTGGTGAATTTCCCGGTCGGGATATCAATTTATCGGCAGGCTTACGAGAACTGGAGCAGGGAAATATTTGTAGATAACGTATGGACAGCGGTGCCTAAAACCCCTGACGACATCGTTTCCATCGTGAACTGGGCGAGATCAAATGATTTTAAGGTTCGCCCACGTGGATATATGCATAACTGGTCTCCATTAACAATGGACTCGGATAGCAAGGCTTCTTCAGTTGTTTTGCTTGACATGACGAAGAACCTGACCGCCGTATCAATTGACACGGCATCAAAGCCAGCTCGAGTAACTGCGCAAACAGGCGTATCGATGGGGGCTTTGCTCGAAAAACTGGAAACAAAAGGCCTGGGAATGACAGCTGTGCCTGCCCCCGGCGACATTACGTTGGGAGGGGCATTAGCGATTGGTGCG
The DNA here is from genome assembly GCF_037477895.1 of Mycetohabitans endofungorum. Lineage (NCBI taxonomy): Bacteria > Pseudomonadati > Pseudomonadota > Betaproteobacteria > Burkholderiales > Burkholderiaceae > Mycetohabitans > Mycetohabitans endofungorum. The sequence continues at coordinate 604,199 of NZ_CP132745.1, read as the reverse complement.
CATGGTACTGCTGTGCCAGCGAAAGGGGAGAAATTATTATCAGGGCATACCTATGGCTCTTTGAGCAATCTTATTCTATCGTTAAGTGCGGTGGTGTATGATGAGACAAAGAAAGAGTATATATTGAGGACGTTTTCCCGTGAAGAGGCAGATATTAGTGGATTCCTTACGCATGTCGGACGAGCTTGCATTGTCGAGGTGACGATGCAAGTTGGAGAAAATCAGCGCTTACGCTGTCGGAGTCACATTAATATTTCTGCTAATGAATTATTTGCAAAACCTGGAGCATCTAAAAGGGCTATTGGATCGTTTCGAAGATCCAAGCGAACCATTGAATCGTTTCTTGATAAATCTGGTAGGATAGAAGTAATATGGTTCCCATTTACAAGCAATCCATGGCTGAAAGTCTGGAGTGTAAGGCCAAATAAGCCATTATTTTCTCGCGTTGTCACGAAGGCGAATAATTATCCATTTTCAGACTGGATTTCTATAGAATTATCTGATTTAATCAAGCGTATTGTTATTGACAACGAGGTAACTATTACCCCGGTTTTTGGCCAAAAGCAGTTGGCAATTGCAACTGCAGGCTTGGTTGCCACGCATAGCCTGGATATTTGGGGATGGTCAAAAAACTTACTACAATACATTCGACCCACTACACTGCGGGTTACTGCAAATGGCTATGCAGTCGTTACCAGCCGGGCTAACGTCCAGCGTGTCATTAGCGATTTCATCGAGAACTATCAGGAGCGCATTAATGCGTATCAGAAGCAAAACCAATACCCAATTAATGGCCCTCTCGAAATTCGGGTGTCAGGGCTGGATAACCCGAATGATGTGAGCCCGAGTAGTGTCACTGCTGCCCTATCTGTGATTAAGCCACGCTTGGATAGACCAGATTGGGATATTGCGGTTTGGTTCGACATTTTGACTTTGCCTGGAACGCCTCACGCGAATAAATTTTATCGCGAAACAGAACAGTGGATGTTTTCACATTATGCAGGCTCCTATGCGACAATGCGACCAGAATGGTCTAAGGGGTGGGCATATACAGATTCAGCAGCTTGGAACGATTACACGACGATTAGCACAACCATCCCGAATATTTATAGGGAGGGTCAAATCAGCCAAGAGAAAGATTGGGATAAAGCTATCAAGACACTCAATAAATACGATCCTAACCGTATCTTCTCATCTGCGTTGCTCGACAAGCTATTGCCTTCAGGAGTATAAGGGATGGAGTTTCTGGAAGTATAACGGGCGTGCCGCAAGGTGCGCCCCTTGAGCGCGTCCATGATCTGGCTGTCTGTGAATATCGATTTCTTTATTGCGTAGAACTCTTTTAACAAAAAAATTCTACTTTTATTCCCGCTGGATTCTCGAGAGAATTACCCACCCTGCTGCTCGAGTTGCCGCGCTAGTTTCCCCGCCCGCCGCAGCGCCTCGACGATTTGCACATAGGCGCGCTGCCGCGTCGGTTCATCGGGCGCCCGTAGAGCGAACGATGGGTGATAAGTTGGGATGACAAAGTGCCCGCCGTGCTCAATCGTGTGATCTAACAAACGCTGCAGTGTCACAGTCGGATCTTGCAGCACGGCTTTGAGCGCTATCGCGCCAAGGGCGACGACTACAGCGGGTGCAACCGTATCGAACTCACGATCGAGCCAGTAGTGGCACGCTTCGATTTCGCGCTGTGCAGGCGTTTTGTGCATGCGCCGCTTACCGCGCGGCTCCCATTTGAAGTGCTTGACAGCGTTCGTCACATAGACGTCGCCGCGGGCAACGCCGGCCTCCCGCAACGCGTCGTCCAGTAGTACGCCAGCCGGACCGACAAATGGCCTGCCTTGTCGATCTTCCTGGTCGCCGGGCTGTTCACCAACCATCATGATGGGCGCATGAGCGGGCCCCTCGCCTGGCACCGGCTGCGACGCGTCGTGCCACAGCGCACAGCGCCGGCAATCGTCCAGGCTTTGCGGCTGCTGTTGCGGTTCGATTTCGATCTTCCCGTGTTCCTGCGTTATCGGTTTGCGCGCGGTCATAACGAGACTCCTGGCACATGGGCTTGCACGACGCGTGCCCGCGGTTCTGGACGCGGTCCTCAGGCGTTGTACTCCAGTCGCCACATAGACGCCGTGCATTTTTCAGTAAATTGTAAAAAGCGGTCGTGTAACGGCGATGCGGTAGTGGGGTCGTATGGAGGCCGTATGCGCGAGCAGGCGGCACGTCCGTTGCTCGATGGTAAAGGCATTCGTTCACTCATATTCACGGAGGTTGTCTATGCACCACGTTCAGGAAATCATGTCTCGGGACGTCGTCCATATCAGTCCGTCCGACACGATTCGACATGCTGCCGAGTTGATGGACCAGTACGATATCGGCGTGTTGCCGGTATGCGAGAGCCGCAAGCTTACCGGCATGGTCACGGATCGCGATCTTGCGGTGCGCGCGCTGGCGGCCGGTAAGAACCCTGATAGCCCGGTGAGTGAGGTCTGTACGCCGCAGGTCGAATGGTGTATGGAAGACGACGATTTGGATGCTGTCCAAAAGCGTATGGCCGACGCGCAACTGCGCCGCATGCCGGTGATCAATCGTCAGAAGGAGCTGGTGGGCGTGCTGTCGCTTGGAGACGTCGCCACGCGCAGCGTCGGCGCGTCGCACGACGAGGTCGCCAATACGCTGGAGGGCGTGTCGCAGACGCGACGTCATTAATATAAGAGATGGCGGCGCTTGCCCCAGCGCGAATGGGGTCCAAGTATTGGACGCCGGGGCGGCGGCTTGACCGACTGCCGCCCCGGCATTGAGACGTCGCGAGGCAGGGAAACGATCAGCTTTTGTTCGATGGCTGTGAGGACGGAGCCGCGTTATCGTCGTGGCTGCCGCGCGACTGATGATCATCATCAGGTACGATTTTCGTCACACCGCCTGTCGCGGGCGGGTCGCTGGCAGGAAAGCTGTCCTCGACCGACTTATCGATTGCTTCCTCTTTCTTGTCGCGCGAGATGTGTTCCTTGGTTGACATATTGGTCGTGGCTCCATAAAACAGACGATGAATGTCTTCGCAAACCGCGTGCCTGGAGAGATTGGCCAAGCGGCCGGCGCCCCTGGGCACCGGCTCGGTAGGCGCCATCTTAGCGGCTAGCTGTCGTCGTTAACGGCTACTGTCACGCCTACCTTGGTGTGGTGGGCAGGCTGTTAGGAAGGTTGGCTGCTTCACCACGGCGGCTCAGCGCGCTATCGTCCCGGAAATCGTAGTGAGCCGCTCATTCAGTGCGCGCTGCGCGTCGGCATCCAGGCCGCCGCCGTGCTGGCTGGCGGCGCGGGCAGCGTCCCGTTGCACGTCGTCGAGCCGGTGCTTCAGCTCGGCGCCTGCCGCAGCCGTGTAGTCGCCGCGCGTCACGCGCACATCGATCAGGCGACGCTCGTTAGCAATCCGAGCATTGATTTGCTCATACCGCTGGATACCTTCCACCACCGAGTCCGGATGGACGGATGGGGGCGGAGGCGTCTGCGCGATACAGCCGCACAATAACAAACTGCCCATCAGGATCGGGACGAAGCAACGCAATGGCATGGCAACTATGAAACGGGCTTAGTACAGATAGGCCCCGCGGTCAGTCGACGACGCAAGGGTGAGGGTATCGCATTCGCATATGCCCCTATATGTTTGGCGCGCCGGCTTGCTGATATAGAATCGTATCGCGCAGCTAACGGGTCAGCAAGACAATCGGGCGGCGATGGCGCCGCGCTCGTGACAGTCGCGCATGCCGCCGAGGATCTATGCGATTGCCGTGCACAACGGCGCGTTGACGGATTCGCCGGCACCCGCACGCGCAGCGGTTAATGAGACCATGCGCGCCGCCGTCTGGGGTGATGGGGGGACGGCGTTTACGCGCTTTTTACGCTGCGCAGGCCACTCTTATCGGACGATTTATGGCCCTGCGGATAGCCTATCAGATGCCTTGGTGCATTAACGGAGAACATAACAATGGACCTCATCTACCTCGCCGGCATCGTCCTGTTCCTGGGACTGTGCATGGCGCTGGCGGCCGGCTGCGACAAGCTGCGCCGCACACCCGGAGGCCGCTCATGATGGCGTGGATGACATGGCTGGCTGGCATCGCGACGCTGCTGGTGCTGGGGTACCTCGTGTATGCGCTGCTGCGCGCGGAGGATTTGGGATGAACGCCAATTCGTTTTTG